>NZ_JBYSZY010000064.1:0-35929 GCF_058787635.1 Variovorax sp. FW305-3-2-15-B-LB1
AGGGTAGGGTTTTACGTGGGTCAGTCTTAGACGGAAATTACTGCGTTAGCTGGGTCAGTTTTCGGCGGCAATCAACAAACTGGCCGGGTGCTACGGGCTTGGGAAGGGCAAAGCTGTCCGACAGTTGCTGCAAATGCGGATCAAGCCGCAGCACGATGCAATCGTCGATGGCCACGCCCTCGTCGCGCGGATCGATCACTCCCCACTTGGCTCCTCCATAGAGGACTAGGGACTTGCCCCAGAGCGACAGGAAGGAGGTGTGAGCCAATCCCGCGCCCAATTCGGCAAACAGGTCGCGGTGGGCTTGCAATTCCATTTTGAAGCGGTCTCGCAGTACAACGGCCAGCCGCAACACCAAAATCGTCTGCCAGGAGTAGCGCGCCGGCGATCCGTGCCCTTTGGGCTTTACATCGGGAGGGATCAACGCGCGGCGACTCGTCCACTCGCGGAGTTGCTCCGTCGAGAGGCCCGTGAGCCGTGTCGCATCGCGCGTCGTGATGAGGTGCATTCTGAAAGAGGGCCTGCAAACTGAGATCGGGTATCGCCCCCGATTTTTCCACAAGATCGGGGCTCACACCCTTTTTTGTTCATGTAGTAGCCTCAGCCTGTTCCAGGGCGTCCCCTTCATTGGCAACAGAACGCACTCGTTCCAGCAGATGCAGTTCCAGCCCGGTCAGCGCCTCCTGCAATTGCTCCTGCGTCGGCGGCACATACGAAAGCGTCATCGAGCTGTTCGTTGAGTGCTTCATCAGGTGCGCGATCGTAAAGGCGTGCACGTTGAGCAGCGTCATCGCCGTCGCGAAGGTCTGCCGCAGGTCGTGCATCGACCAATGCTCGCCGCATTCGGCACGCGCCTGCTTGATGTGGAATTGCGGGGGGAGGCAGACCATGTGGCCCTTGCCGGAGTCGGGCGTAGCCGAACACGAAGTCGTTGATCTTGGCCTTGAGCTGGCGTTCCAGGATGGTCCGCGCGTGCGACGTGATCGGGAACATGTAGTCCTGGCCACTATCGGTCCCCTCTGCGGTCGCCGACACCGCATTCTCGGCTTCTGGGCGCCTGCAATCGGGCATTGAGCGGATCTAACGATCGACACCCTCGGACGTCGGCATCCAGTCTGAGGCGGGAGCGGCGACGCAGCCTAAGGAGTGCGCACAGTCGCGCGGGCTCACTATGGCCATATCGCGAGACGCATCACAACTGGGTGATTCCTCGCGTTCGGACGGAAGCCGCGCGCGCACAACTGCGGGAAATCGCCTCGCACACGTAGCCACGACGCTAAACCTCGACGAAGGCGCCAAAAAATTTCAATCGACTTTATTTTATCCGGGTATATATATCTCGACTTATCTGAGAGAAATTGGGAATTTTTGCCTCGTTGCGACGGTCAAAGATGCGTTTAGTCGGTGTCCCAAAAGCCCGAAGCAGCGTCAAGCTGTTGATTTCAAAGGCATCAGGGTTCCATTCCCAGTGAAATAAGTTCCAAGCTCAGTGAAAACCGACAGCAAAAGCTATCGCAACGATAGAAACCCAAGGGAACCCTTGGCTTAGCACTCCCTCTAACCGAGTGCTAATATGGCCAACACAAAGGAGTTTCCCCTGATGACAACGCTGTCTGGAGTCTCTGCCAACCAGCTGGCCGTCGCCAACCCCTGGTCGATGGTCCCCCCGCTGGGCAACCTGGATGCCTACATTTCGGCCGCCAACCGCCTGCCGCTGCTCACGCTCGAAGAAGAGCAGGGCTTCGCACGCAAGTTGCGCGACCAGAACGACCTCGAAGCCGCCGGTGCGCTGATCCTGTCGCACCTGCGCCTGGTCGTGTCCATTTCCCGCCAGTACCTGGGCTACGGGCTGCCGCACGGCGACCTGATCCAGGAAGGCAACGTCGGTCTCATGAAGGCCGTGAAGCGTTTCGACCCCGACCAGGGCGTGCGGCTGGTGAGCTACGCCATGCACTGGATCAAGGCCGAGATCCACGAATACATCCTGAAGAACTGGCGCATGGTCAAGGTCGCGACGACCAAGGCGCAGCGCAAGCTGTTCTTCAATCTGCGTTCGATGAAGCAGGGTTTCAAGGCCGACTCGGCCGCGGCCGACAACGGCACGCACCGCGAGACGCTGAGCCCCGACGAGGTCTCGCAGATGGCCACGCGCCTGAACGTGAAGCCCGAGGAAGTGCTCGAGATGGAAACCCGCCTGTCGGGCGGCGACGTGCTGCTCGATCCGGGTCCGTCCGATGACGGCGACGAAGGCTTCGGCCCCATCGCCTACCTGGCCGACGCCACGCAGGAACCGACCGCCCTGCTCGAATCGCAGCAGCGCGACCGCCTGTCGAGCGACGGCATCGCCACCGCCCTGGAGGCGCTGGACGACCGCAGCCGCCGCATCGTCGAAGAGCGCTGGCTCAAGGTGAACGACGACGGCTCGGGCGGCATGACGCTGCACGACCTGGCCGCGGTGTACGGCGTGAGCGCCGAGCGCATCCGCCAGATCGAAGTGGCGGCGATGAAGAAGATGAAGAAGGCGCTGGCCGAGTACGCGTAAGCGTCACGACCGCCCTCCTCCACGAAAAAGCCCGGCAGTGCCGGGCTTTTTTTCGTTCGGGGACGCTTCAGGGCGTCGACTTGGTCAGCGTGCGCAGCGCCCGCTTCGCGATGTAGCGGGTCTCGGCAACCGGCGACTCGGCCACCCAGCGCGTGCACAGCGTCTCGACCCACTCGGGCTGCGTCTTGCTCGCGTCGTTGAGCCAGTTGGCGACCGAGTTCTGCACGTAGCGATGCGCGTCGGCACGCAGCGGCTCCAGCAGCGGCAGCGCCAGGCAGGGCTCGGCCTTCAGCGTCTCGATCTGCGCGCACCACACGCCGCGCGGGCGCGTGAGCTCGCTGGCGAAGCGGCGCACGTTCGGATCGGCATCGGCCACCCAGGGCTGCAGCAGCGCCAGCGCTTCGTCGAGCGAATCGATGACGCTGTCGCGCACCGCCATCCAGGCGAACTCGCGCACGCCGAAATGCGGGTCGGCGGCAAAGCGGCGCACGGCGTCGAGCTGGGCCGCCAGCGGCAGGCCCGACAGCGTGATCCACTGCACCGCCCAGCAGCGCGCCACGTCGCTCGCGTGCGTGGCCAGCCGGTGCGCCACGGCATCGCGTTCGGCGTGTTCGGCCGTCATGTCGTACAGCGCCCGCGCGATGTGGCTGTGGCGCTGCATGGGCTTGAAGGCGGCCAGCATGGCGAGCGTGTCGTCCAGCCGTTCGTGCGCCGCATCGAGGCCGACATGGCCCGCCACGCTGCGCGCGAGCAGCGGCAGTTCGAGCGCGAGGAATTCGTTGAGGTTGACGGTCTCGAGCAGCCCGCCGTTCAGCGCGCCCAGCACCTCGGGCGGGATGAGCGCGATGCGGAACGCGCCCTTGCGCGACTTCAGGTGCGCGACCGATGCGGCGTCCATGCCCGGGGCGCCCGGCTCAGGACGCGAGCAGCGTCTTCAGGTCCGACACCATCGCGGGCACGCCCGCGCCGTAGCGCGCGTAGAGCCGCAGGCGGCCCTGCGGGTCGTAGATGTAGCTGGCGGCCGAGTGGTCCATGGCGTAGCTGGTCGGCGTCTTGCCATCGACCTTCTTGTAGTAGACCTTGAAGTCTTTCGCGACGGCGGCCAGCTGCTCGGGCGTGGGGATGAGCGCCACGAAGCTCGGGTCGAAGGCGCCCATGTAGGCCTTGAGCACCTCGGGCGTGTCGCGCGCCGGATCGACGGTGACGAACAGCACCTGCAGCTTGCTGCCGTCGGCGCCGAGCTGCTGCTTGACCTGCGCCATCTCGGTCATGGTGGTCGGGCAGACGTCGGGGCACTGCACGTAGCCGAAGAACAGCACGACCGCCTTGCCCTTGAAGTCGGCCAGCGTGCGCACCTTGCCGTCAGCGTCGGTGAGCGAGAAGTCTTTCGCGTAGTCGGCGCCCGTGATGTCGACCGCCTGGAAGCTCTGCTTCGGCTGCTCGCTGCAGGCCGAGAGGCCCAGGCCCAGCGTGGCCGAGGCGGCCACCCAGCCGGCCGTGGCGGCGATCGATTTCAGGGCATTGCGCTTGTTCATGGGCAGGTCAGGTCCGGTCAGCGGAGGTAATGGTCGACGAGCAGCGCCGCGAACAGCACGCTCAGGTGGATGAGCGAAAACCGGAAGGTCTTGCGCGCCAACGTGTCGGAGTAGTTGCGCCACAGCGCGAAGGCATAGCCGGTGAAGCCGATGCTCACGCCGATGGCGACCACGAGGTAGAGCCAGCCGCTCATGCCGTAGATGAAGGGCATCAGGCAGGCCGCGAACAGGATGAAGGTGTACAGCAGCACCTGCAGCCGCGTGAACTCGTTGCCGTGCGTCACGGGCAGCATCGGCAGGCCGGCCTTGCGGTAGTCCTCGACCCGGTACAGCGCCAGCGCCCAGAAGTGCGGCGGGGTCCACAGGAAGATGATCAGGAACAGGATCAGCGCCTCGGGGCCGACGTCGCCCGTCATGGCGGACCAGCCCAGCACCGGCGGCATGGCGCCCGAGGCGCCGCCGATCACGATGTTCTGCGGCGTCAGCGGCTTCAGGATGACGGTGTAGATCACCGCGTAGCCGACGAAGGTGGCGAAGGTGAGCCACATGGTCAGCGGGTTGACCGTGAACCACAGCAGCGCCGAGCCGGCCGCGCACAGCAGCGCCGAGAACACCAGCGCCTGCATGTCGCTGAGCTGCCCACGGGCCGTGGGGCGCCAGGCGGTGCGCTTCATCTTGGCGTCGATGCCCTTCTCGACCAGGCAGTTGAATGCGGCGGCCGCGCCAGCCACGAGCCAGATGCCCAGGCAGGCCAGCACGCCGCGCTGCACGTCGGCCCACGACGGCAGGCCGGGCACGGCCAGCACCATGCCGATGAGCGCGCAGAACACGATCAGCTGCACCACGCGCGGCTTGGTGAGCGCGTAGAACTGGCGCAGCACGTTGGCGGTGCTGGCGTGCTGAACAGGAATCGGGGTGCTCACGCGGTGGCTTTCTTCGGTTGGGGGGTGCCGCGCGCATTGTCGGCGGCGCGCGGAATCGGTGCAGCGGCGGCACTTTCGCGCCGGCTCTCGCACAACGCCCAGGTCAGGACCACGGCCAGCGCCGCGGCGCCGCCGGTGTGGAGCACGGCGGCGGCCAGTGGCCAGCCGAGCAGCACGTTGCCCAGGCCCGTGGCCAGCTGCAACAGCGCCAGGCCGGCCAGCCAGTGCGCCTGCGCGCGCAGCGCTTCGAGGCGGCGCAGGCGCCAGGCCAGCAGGCCGAGCGCCACGAACACGGCATACGCCATGAGGCGGTGCGCGTAGTGGATGGCAGTGAGGGCGGAAAAATCGAGCGGCTGGCCGTCGCCGGTCACGCCGAGGTGGCGCCAGATCTCGAAGCCCTGCGCGAAGTTCATCGGCGGCCACCAGCTGTCCTGGCAGGTCGGGAACTGCGTGCAGGCCAGCACCGCGTAGTTGGTGCTGACCCAGCCGCCGAGCGCGATCTGCAGCACCAGCAGCACCGCCGTGGCGATCAGCCCGTTGCGCAGGGCCGGCGACACGGCCGTGGGCAGGCGCTGCGCCGCCACCTGGCGGTAGCGCACGGCCTGGATGCACAGCAGCGCGAGCAGCACGATGGCGCCCATCAGGTGCATCGTGACGATGGCGGGGAACAGCTTCCAGGTGACGGTCATGGCGCCGAAGGCGCCCTGCAGGCAGACCCAGACCAGCGTGGCCGCGGGCCACCAGGCGCTGAGCACGACGTGATGGTGCGCGCTGTCGACCGGCGGCGCGGGCTGACGCCGCTGGCGGCGGCGCACGATCCAGGTCGCGCCGGCCAGCGTGAGGATCAACACCCCGACGCCGGTCGCGAGGTAGCGGTGGACCATCTCGATCCAGGCCTTGCTGTGCGTCACCGGGCCGGTCGGCTGGGCCGCCTGCGCCATAGCGATCTCGTGGCGCGCGCCGGCCGGGCTGGCGTTGCCGTAGCAGCCGGGCCAGTCGGGGCAGCCCAGGCCCGAATCGGTGAGCCGCGTGAAGGCGCCGAACAGCGTGAGGTCGAAGGTGAGGAACAGCGTGAGCACGGTCAGCGCATGCAACCGCCGCGCGGGGCCGGAGCCGGCGTTGCGGCGCCACACCCAGACCAGCGGTCCGAGCGCGAGCAGCACGCCGGCGCCCATCATCCAGGCGATCGGCGTGAGGTCGTAGAGGGAGCTCGTGTCCATGGGGCGGTGGTGGTTCGCGCGGGCTCAGCGGCCCGCTTCGTCCCACGACGACGAGGCGCGCAGCAGGCGGTCGATGTCGCGCTTGGCGCGGCTCGCGCCGGCGGCGTCCATGCGGGCCGGGAAACGCATCATCCAGTTGCCCATCGGATCGACCACGTAGAGGTGCTCGGACAGCGCGTGCCCTTGCACGGGCGCGAGCCAGCGGGCGAGTTGGTCGGCCGGCACGCGCAGCACGGTCGCGCCGTGCAGGCCGTTGGTCAGGCGCTCGGGCACGGGCGCCGCGTCGCTCACGAGCCAGACGCGGTCCAGGCGGTCTTTTTCGCGGCCCAGGCTCTCGCGCAGCTGGCGCTGCAGGTACAGCTGCTGCTCGCACAGCGCATCGCAGGCGGCGTCGGCCACCGCCACCAGCAGCCACTGGCCCTTGAGCGTGGCCAGCTCGACCGGCGCGCCGCTGCGGTCGGTTGCCGTGAGGCGGGGCATCTCGCGCTGCGGATCGATCAGCTCGCCGTACACGCTGCGGCCTTCGGGGCGGATCACGTAGTAGGTGAAGTACGAGGCGATCACGGGTGCCGCGCACATCAGCAGCACGGCGATCATCTTCCAGCGCCCGTGGACCGTGCGGCGGTTCTCGGCCTCGTCGAGCGCCTGGCCCGGCGACGGCATCGAGTGCACGGTCAGGCCCAGCGGCTCGTCAGAGGCCGCGGCCATCGCGTGCGCGGCGCCGCGCGCGCCGGAAGGGGGAGATGAATTGGAACCAGACATAGAGGATGACAACGAGGGCCGACAGGCCGAACCACTGGAATGCGTAACCGTAGTGCCTCTCCAGGCCCAACGCCGGGGCCGGCCAGTCGCGCTGCAGGCCCTCGGACGCCGGCCCGCTCTGCTGCAGCGACACGTCGGTGCGCAGCGGCAGCTGGGTCTCGCCGCGGAATGCCTCCAGGTCGAGATTTTGCCGGATGGGGGAAGACCCCTGAATGCCCGGTGCCGGAGCGCTGGCGCCGGCAGCCGAAGGGGCCGGTGCGGCGGCCGATGCCGCGGGCGCCGGTGCGGCCGCAGTCTTCGCGCCGAGTTCGAACAGGTGGCTCGGCGGCGGCTCGATCAGCGCCGTGAGCTCGACGATGCCGGGCGGCGTCTCGACCACACCGAGCTGCGTGCGGTCGACGAAATTGCGCTGCACCCAGCCGCGCTGGACCATCACCGCCTGCTCGCTGCCTTCGAGTGCGAACGGCGTCAGCACGTAGAAGCCCGGCGTGCCGTGCATCTGGCGGTTGTCCAGGTAGACCGTCTGCGCCGTGAGCCACAGGCCGCGCAGGCGCACCGGCCGGTGCATTTCACCGGCTGCTTCGCCCAGCGCCAGGAACTCGGCCTGCGACAGCGGGGCTTTCAGCTTCTGCGCATCGATGCGGGCCTGCAGCGCCTCTTTCTGCGCGGCGCGCGACAGCTGCCAGCGGCCCAGCGACACGGTGGCGGCCAGCGCCAGCACGGCCGCCAGCGTCACGACCAGGAAACGGCCCCGGCCCGCGCGGCGGCGCGGCGTGGCAGAGGAAACGAGAGGCTCGGGGGTCACTGGAGCGGACGGGGCGCGCGGCCGATAATGCGGGTCATGAAATATTTCGTCGCCCTGATCTTTCTGGGCATCTTCGCGAGCCTCGCTTTCGCGCTCTACTTCATGCTGAAGGACGGTCGCGACGGGCAGAACAAACGCGGCGGCATGGCCCGCGCCCTCACCTTTCGGATCGGCCTGTCGGTCTTTTTGTTCCTGTGCATGCTGCTGGCCTGGAAACTCGGCTACATCCAGCCCACCGGGCTCCCGCTCGGGAAGTAACAGATGGTGCTCGTTCCACGAGAACCATGAAAAAGGCGCCTTACGGCGCCTTTTTTCTGGAATGCCGTGAGGTTCTTCGCTCAAAGCCAATAGACCAGCACGTACAGGCCCAGCCAGACCACGTCCACGAAGTGCCAGTACCAGGCGGCGCCTTCGAAGCCGAAGTGGCGCTCAGCCGTGAAGTGGCCCTTCTGCAGGCGCAGCGTGATGAACAGCAGCATCAGCATGCCGATGAACACGTGCAGGCCGTGGAAGCCGGTCAGCATGAAGAAGGTCGAACCGTAGGTGCCCGAGCTGAGCTTGAGGTTCAGTTCGGTGTACAGGTGGAAGTACTCGTAGCCCTGCACGCCCAGGAAGATCACGCCCAGCAGCACGGTGAGCCACATGAAGCGGATGCACTGTGCGCGGTGGTCGGCACGAAGCGCGTGGTGGGCGATGGTCAGCGTCACGCCCGAGCTCAGCAGCAGCGCGGTGTTGATGGTCGGCAGCCAGAACGGGCCGACGGTCTGGAAGGGCTCGATGATGCCGGCCGGCGAACCGGTCACGCCGGCGGCGACGCTGGGCCACACGGCCTTGAAGTCGGGCCAGAGGATCGCGTTGTCCAGGCTGCCGAGCGTCGGCAGCGCGTGGGTGCGGGCCCACCACAGCGCCGTGAAGAAGGCGCCGAAGAACATCACTTCCGAGAAGATGAACCAGCTCATGCTCCAGCGGTACGAGAGGTCGATCTTGTGGCCGTACTGGCCGCTCTCGCTCTCGCCGACGGCGGCGCGGAACCACACGAAGAGCGTGCCGAGCCAGATCACCATGCCCAGCAGCAGCGACCACGCGCCCCACTGGTGGCTGTTGATCCATTGCCCCGCGCCGAGGATCACGAAGAACAAGCCGATCGCGGACACGACCGGGTAGGCCGAGGGTCCGGGCACGAAGTAGTAGGGCGTGGTGCCGTGGGTGGTTGAACTCATATCAGCTCCTGGCTTTCTTTCTTCTCTCGATTCAATGATTCTGGAGATCGTGGTTTTTTGTCTTCGGCTCAGCAGGCAGCGCTCAGGCGGCCGCGACCACATGCCGCACCAGCAGCACCAGCCCGACCACGAAGACGATCACTGCGGCAAACGCCACCACGATGACGTGCAGCGGATTGAGCTTGCCCAGGTCTTCCTTGTAGGCGCTGTTGCGGCGCACCCCGAAGAACGACCAGCCCACCGCCTTCATCGTGTCCCACAGCGTGGGCTTGCGGCGCGGGGCTTCGGGCGGCAACGACGAGGTCACGAGCGCGGCTCATCGGCGACAGCATGCGAAACGGCGGCCACCGGGGCCGGAGGCGTCTTGCCGCCCACCTCGAAGAAGGTGTACGACAGCGTGATGGTCTTGACGTCCTTCGAGATCTTCGGATCGATCACGAAGGCGACCGGCCACTGCTTCTTCTCGCCCGCATCGAGCGTGTACTGGTTGAAGCAGAAGCACTCGAGCTTGTTGAAATGCGCCGCGGCCTGCTGCGGCGCGTAGCTCGGAATGGCCTGCGCGGCCATGCGGCGGTTCTGCGTGTTCTGGAACTCGTACATCACCGTGTTCAGCTGGCCCGGGTGCACTTCGATGAAGCGCTCGGCCGGCTTGAAGTCCCACAGGCCGCCGCGCACGTTGGAGTCGAACTCGACCTTGATCGTGCGGGTCATGTCGACCTGCGTGTTGTCCGGGACGCGCACGTTCTTGGCGCCGCTGGCGCCGCCCGGCACCTGGAGCTCGGAGAGCGCGAGGATGTTGATGCCGGTCATCTCGCAGATGGCGCGGTACATCGGCACCAGCGCATAACCGAAGGCGAACATGCCGCAGGTCACGACGGCCAGCTTGCCGACCATGCGGACGTTGGCGCGGCGGATGCGTTGACCGAGGCTCATGCTGTTGCTTCCGTTCGGGGGGGCGATGCGGCGCGGTCAGCGACCGCTGAACCAGACCATGCGGACGATGAAGCCGATGAAGAAGATCACCGCGATGGAGGCCAGCGTGAGCCCCATGCGTCGGTTGTTCTTTCTTTGTTCGGGCGTCGTCATCGTGGTGCAGTCGTTGTGCTTGTGCGGCGTGCGCGGGTGATCAGCCGATCACCTTGGTGGCGGTCACGTCGAGCTTGGGCGGGTTCTCGAAGGTGTGGAACGGGGCCGGCGACGGCACTTCCCACTCGAGGCCTTCGGCCGCTTCCCAGGGCTTCTGCGCTGCTGCTTCACCCTTGCCGCGCATCGAAGGCAGCACGATGAACAGGAAGAAGTAGACCTGGGCGAAGCCGAAGAAGAACGCACCCACCGAGGCGATGGCGTTGAAGTCGGCGAACTGCATGGGGTAGTCGGCGTAGCGACGCGGCATGCCGGCCAGACCCAGGAAGTGCATCGGGAAGAAGGTGACGTTGAACGAGATCAGCGACCACCAGAAGTGGACCTTGCCGCGCGTTTCGTTGTACATCACGCCAGTCCACTTGGGCGCCCAGTAGTAGAAGCCCGAGAACATGGCGAACAGCGAGCCGGCCACCAGCACGTAGTGGAAGTGGGCCACCACGTAATAGGTGTCCTGCAGCTGCGTGTCGATCGGTGCGACCGCGAGGATCAGGCCGGTGAAGCCGCCCATCGTGAACACGAAGATGAAGCCGACCGCGAACAGCATGGGCGTCTCGAAGGTCATCGAGCCCTGCCACATCGTCGCGATCCAGTTGAAGATCTTCACGGCCGTGGGCACGGCAATCAGCATGGTCGCGTACATGAAGAACAGCTGGCCGGTGAGCGGCATGCCGGTCGTGAACATGTGGTGGGCCCACACGATGAACGACAGGATGGCGATCGACGAGGTGGCGTACACCATCGAGGCGTAGCCGAAGAGCTTCTTGCGGGCGAAGGCGGGGACCACCTGGCTGATGATGCCGAAGGCCGGCAAGATCATGATGTAGACCTCGGGGTGGCCGAAGAACCAGAAGATGTGCTGGTACATCACCGGGTCGCCGCCGCCGGCGGGGTTGAAGAAGCTGGTGCCGAAGTGGCGGTCGGTCAGCGTCATCGTGATGGCGCCGGCAAGCACGGGCATCACCGCGATCAGCAGGTAGGCGGTGATGAGCCAGGTCCAGCAGAACATCGGCATCTTCATCAGCGTCATGCCCGGGGCGCGCATGTTGAGGATGGTGACGATGATGTTGATCGAGCCCATGATCGACGAGGCGCCCATGATGTGCATCGCGAAGATGCCGGCGTCCATCGAGGGGCCCATCTGCAGCGTGAGCGGGGCGTACAGCGTCCAACCGGCCGCGGGCGCGCCGCCGGGCATGAAGAACGAACCGGCCAGCATGATGGCCGCCGGGATCAGCAGCCAGAAGCTGAAGTTGTTCATGCGCGCGAACGCCATGTCGGATGCGCCGATCTGCAGCGGGATCATCCAGTTCGCGAAGCCCACGAAGGCCGGCATGATGGCGCCGAACACCATGATCAGGCCGTGCATGGTGGTGAACTGGTTGAACAGCTCGGGGTTCACCATCTGCAGGCCGGGCTGGAACAGCTCGGCGCGGATCAGCAGGGCCAACACGCCGCCGATCATCAGCATCGTGAAGCTGAACAGCAGGTAGAGCGTGCCGATGTCCTTGTGGTTGGTCGCGAACACCCAGCGGCGCCAGCCGGTGGGCGCGTGGTGATCGTGATGGTCGTCGTGTGCGTGGCCGCCGGGGGCGTGACCGTGGGGGTCGAGGACTGCGCTCATGTCGTTGTTCCTTGCAATTTCTTCTTCGCGGGGCGCCGTCGGATCACTTGCCGCGCAGGGCCAGCACTTCGGCCGGTTGCACCAGCTGGCCCGTCTTGTTCGACCAGCTGTTCTTGGTGTACGTGGCCACGGCCGCGAGGTCGGTGTCGCTCAGCTGCTTCCAGGCAGGCATGGCACCGTTGTTCTGGCCATTGAGCAGCACCAGCAGCTGCACCTTGTGGTCGGAATCGGTCACCTTGGCTGCGCCGTCGAGCGGCTTGATCGGGCCTGCGCCCTTGCCGTTGGCCTGGTGGCAGGCCGCGCAGTTGGCGGCGTAGACCTTCTCGCCGCGTGCCAGCATGTCGGGCAGCGTCCAGACCTTGGTCGGGTCGTCGAGCTTGGCGGCGGCTTCCTTGCGCTTGGTGGCGACCCAGGCGGTGTAGTCGGCAGCCGACAGCACCTTCACGTGGATCGGCATGTAGGCGTGTTCCTTGCCGCACAGTTCCTGGCACTGGCCGTAGTAGTCGCCCACGGTCTCGGCGCGGAACCAGGTGTCGCGCACGAAGCCGGGAATGGCGTCTTGCTTGAGGCCCAGCTGCGGCACGGCGAAGGCGTGGATCACGTCGTTCGCGGTGGTGATGATGCGGACCTTCTTCTGCACCGGCACGACCATCGGGTTGTCGACCTTGAGCAGGTAGTCGTCGGGCATGGCGCCCTTGGCACCGGCGTCGGACATGGCGCGCTGCGAGCTGTCGAGCGTGGAGATGAAGGCCAGGCCTTCGCCTTCGCCGTTCAGGTAGTCGTAGCCCCACTTCCACTGGTAGCCCGTGGTCTTGATCGTGAGGTCGGCGTTCGTGGTGTCCTTCTGGGCCACGAGCACCTTGGTGGCGGGCAGCGCCATCACGATCACGATGAGGAAGGGCACGATGGTCCAGATGACCTCGACCACCACCGATTCATGGAAGTTCGCGGCCTTGTGGCCCACCGACTTGCGGTGCTTCCATATGGAATAGAACATCACCGCGAACACGGCGACGAAGATGACCGTGCAGATGATCATCATGATCGTGTGGAGCAGATGCTGCTCCTGCGCGATCTTGGTCACGCCGACCGGAAGATTCAGCTGGCGCACCGCGGGGCCGCCGGGCAGATCGTTGACTGCGTGCGCCGCGTTGCTGAACGCCGCGCCGGCCGCCAGCAACAGATTCGCCGGCCTGTACTTATTGCGCCAAATGCTCTTCATCGTGTTCACGTTTCTTCAATTTTTCGAAAACCCAACCGTGCAGCACCGCGCGAGCCCCCTCAGGCGCCACGCAACGCCATGCGAATCTCGCGCGCCAGTGCGGCTCGCAACTCCGGGCGTACATAGCGCCCCACCCTGACCGATCGACCTTGCCCCGAGACCTCGATCAGCGAACGATCGCCGGTCTGCGGTTCGATCCGCACCTGGTGCGGAAGAAATTCCGTGCGTTCGTAGTGCCCACCGTTCTCGAGCTCCACGACGAGGCGTCCGCCCTGCAGCGCGATCCGTTCGCCATCGGTGGCATGCCGCGCGTACATCATGAACGCAAAGCCCACCGCGGCCAGTTCGAGCCAGGCGAATGGCAATACCAGCGGCGCACCGTGCAGCCAGAACACCATGCCCGTGCCCAGAGATACCACGCACAGCGAGGCGTAGAGCCAGCCCAGCTGGCTCGGCGTCACCGAGCAATTGCGTTTCAGGAACCAGTGGATGTTCTGGCCTGAGACGGTGGCAAAACGAAACACGGAATTCGACACGGGCGAGTTCAGCAAATCGGTGCGTCGATGGTGGCCAAACCCCTCGTACAAACAGGATCCGACACCCCTCGATCACGGGACAATACCCGCGAGTTTCACGCAACGGCGGATTGTAGCGGGTAGAGCGCGGGCCCCGCGCACCGAATGAGGGCTGGCGGGTCGCTCAGGCGCCAGGGCGGCCGCGCTGGAGCATCGATCGCATCTCGCGCAGCGAGACCGCGCTCTCGGGCGACAGCGCCACGCGCGGCGTCGGCTTGAAGGCGTGGCCGTAGATGACCTCGAAGGTCAGCGCGATGCGGCCTTCGCCTTCCGCGGCCGGCGCCAGCTCGGGCAGGGCCTGCTTGAGCGACCGGTGCCAGGCCTTGCCGCGCAGTGCGGGGAAGCGCGCCGGATGCAGGTTGCGCCCCAGCGTGCGCAGCTCGGCCAGGGCCGCCTCGGGGGTGGCCCAGGTGAGCACGATGCGCTCCATGTCCATCACCGGCTCGGCGAAGCCGGCGTGCACGAGCATGTCGCCCCAGTCGTGCATGTCGGTGTATTCATGGCCGGCGGCGGGCCAGCCGAGCCGGGCATGCAGGGCGCGCAGCTCGCGCACGGTGTCCGGACCCAGGCAGGAGAACATCAGGAAGCCGTTGGTCGCGACCAGCCGGTGCCACTGCGCGATGAGCGCCTCGGGGTCGGCCGCCATGTGCAGCGACATGTTGGCCCACAGCAGGTCAATGCCGTCTTCGGGCGTTGCATCGAAGCGGGCCTTGCCGCCCTGCCAGCGGCGTGCGCTCCACCAGGGGGCGGTCAGCGCCTCGCCGGTCCGGTCGGCCAATGCGGGTTCGGATTCGATGACGAAGGCTTCGGCGTCGCGGTAGCGGCGGGCCAGCAGCGCATGCGCCTCGAGGCCGCCGCGCAGCGGCGACCAGTCGGCCCAGGTGCGGGGCTGGGCCTTGATCCATTGCAGCCGGTCTTCCATCCGGCGGCCAATTTCCTCGTGCAGCCAGGGCGAGCCCTCGGCGGGCGCGAGCCGGCGCCAGCGGTCGGCCGCCGTGGGATCGATGGTCGGCGGTCTTCTTGCGGGGTCGGTGGCCATGGGGCCGTGAGTATATTGAGGCATGTACAACCGCCGGGCCCTGAGGCCTTTCACCTCGCTGCTCGCGCGGCTGCCCAGCCAGTGCGAGGTCTGCCGCGCCTGGCCGGCGCAGCGCGTGTGCGACGCCTGCGTGGCCCGCTTCGCGCCACCGACCCCGCGCTGCGGCGGCTGCGCGCTGCCGATGCCCGAGGGCGTGGCGCGCTGCGGCGAATGCATCAAGCACCCACCGCCGCTCGACGCCTGCCTCGCCGCCTGCACCTACGCATGGCCGTGGCCCGACTGCATCGCCCAGTTCAAGTTTCGCGGCGAGGCGGGCTGGGCCGGCCCGCTGGCTACCCTGCTGCGCAGCGCGCCATGGGTGGAGCCGGCGCTGGAGCAGTGCGACCTCGTGCTGCCGATGCCGCTGGCGCCCGGCCGACTGGGCGAGCGCGGCTTCAACCAGGCGCACGAGCTCGCGCGCCGGCTGGCACCGGCCAAGACCGACGCCACCCTGCTGCTGCGCACGCGCGACACGCCCGCGCAGAGCGGCCTGCCGCGCGCCGACCGGCTGCGCAACCTGCGCGGCGCCTTCGCCGTGGAACCGATGCGCGCCGACGGCCTGCGGGGGCGGCGCGTGGTGCTGGTGGACGACGTGATGACCAGCGGCGCCTCGCTGTTCGCCGCGGCCGCCACCTTGCGTCTGGCGGGCGCGGCGCACATCACCGGCGTGGTGCTGGCGCGGACCGACCCGCCCCGCTGAATCGCCCGGCGGCGCCCGCGACAATCGGCGCATGTTCCATATCATCCTGGTCCACCCCGAAATTCCGCCGAACACCGGCAACGTGATCCGGCTCGCGGCCAATACAGGCTGCACGCTGCACCTGGTCGAGCCGCTCGGCTTTTCGATGGACGACCGGCTGCTGCGCCGCGCCGGGCTCGACTACCACGAGTACGCCGAGGTCAAGCGCCACGCCGACTGGGCCGCGCTGCTGGCCGCGCAGCAACCGCCGGCCGACCGCATGTTCGCGCTGACCACGCGCGGCACCCGCGCCGTGCACGACGTGCGCTTCCAGCCCGGCGACTGGCTGGTGTTCGGCTCGGAAACCGCCGGCCTGCCACCGCCGATCCGCGACGGCTTTGCCGAGACGCAGCGCCTGCGATTGCCGATGCGCGCCGGCCAGCGCAGCCTGAACCTGTCGAACGCGGTGGCGGTCACGGTGTTCGAGGCCTGGCGGCAAAACGGTTTCGCCTGACGGCCCTTCACGCGGCAGGGGCACATCCGATCGGCGCCGCGCGGCGTATGGGAAGGCATGCCGGTGATTCGCACCGGCATCCGTCCCCTCAACGCTGATTGCCAAGGAGCCCCGCCATGCACACCACCCTGCACCTCATCACGATCGCCGCCCTCGCCTTCGCCGGCGGCGCCCATGCCTTCCAGGGCGAGCAGAACCCGCTGCCGCCCGCGCCCTTCCAGTCGTCGCTGACGCGCGCCCAGGTCCAGCAGCAAGCCCGGCAGCCGCTGCAGATCAGCAACGGCGGCACCGGCGTGGCCCGCCCGACCGCGGGCCACGTCGACCGCGCGGCGGTGCGCGCGAGCGCCGTCGGCATCACCCGGCAGGGCGCCGCCACCTACGGCGAAGTCACCGACCGCCGGATGTAAGTAGAGAGAAGAAGAAAAAGTCCGCTCAGGGAAAACGGCGCACCACCGACTCGGCGACGCACGCCGGCTTGGCGGCGCCTTCGAGTTCGATGGTGGTTTCCCAGGTCATCTGCAGGCCGTTGTTGGGAATCGGCTCGGCGCTCAGCAGCTTCATGCGCGCGCGCAGGCGCTGGCCCACCGGCACCGGCGACATGAAGCGCACGCGGTTCAGGCCGTAGTTCACACCCATGCGCGACTCGACCACGTCGATGGCGGTCTCGAAGAACTTCGGCAGCAGCGACAAGGTGAGAAACCCGTGCGCGATCGGCGCGCCGAAGGGGCCGGACTTGGCCCGCTCCACATCGACGTGGATCCACTGGTGGTCGCCCGTCGCCTCGGCGAACTGGTTGACCTGCTGCTGCGTCACGCTGATCCAGTCGCTCACGGCGACTTCCTGGCCGACGCAGGCGGCGAGATCCTGAAGGGTCTGGAATGTCTTTTTGGTCATGCGGGGCATTCTGGTGCCAAGGGCACAAGGCTGGCTGTCGGACTTGCGACAACCGGGAATCGGGGAAATCCGGGGTCAGTTCAGGCGTCGAGCCATTCGCAGATCGGCGCCCACTGCTCCAGGTCGCGCTGCACGCGCCCCGGCGCAATGTCGAACAGCGTGAGGCCGCGCGCGGCCAGCTGCACGTAGTTCTGGGTGTCGCGCAGCTCGCCCAGCACGGGCACGCCGAGCCCGGCGATGAACTCGTGCAGCCGGTCGGCCGCCAGCGTGCGGGCGTTCACGCGCATGCCGACCAGGCCGATGCGGGTCTTCTCGGCGCGGCGGCTTTCCAGCAGGCGGTCGAGGAAATCGCGCGTGGCGTAGATGTCGAAGATGCTCGGCTGCAGCGGCACGATCACGCGGTCGGCCAGCGCCAGCACCTCCTTGAAACGCCAGCCGTGCAGGCCGGCCGGCGTGTCGAGCACCGCGTGGGTGGTGCCGCGCGGCGGGCGCACCACGGTGCTGTCGCCGGTGGCTTCCCAGGTGGCGATGGGGCGGGCCTGCGGCGGGCGCAGGCCGAGCCACAGCCGCGAGGACTGCTGGCGGTCCACGTCGCCGAGCATCACGGCATGGCCGCGGCTCGCGAAGTAGCCCGCGATGTTCGTTGCAATCGTCGACTTGCCCACGCCTCCCTTGGGATTGGCGACCAGAACCACCGGCATGAGGATCTCCTCCAGAACGGGAACAGGGCTGGATGGTAGTCGCCCCGGGTGGCGCGTCGGCGACGGCGGGCCGTCTGCGTTATGTTCGCCACATGACGACAACAACATCCGCGGAGAACCCTGCCAGCATCTATGTGCTGGCGGCCCACCCCCACTGGCGCGACTCGCGCGTGAACCGCCGGCTGTTCGCCGCGGCGCAGCGCGTGCCCGGCGTCGAGGTGAACGACCTGTACGGCAGCTACCCCGATTTCGCCATCGACGTGGAGGTCGAACGCGAGCGGCTGGCGCGCGCCGATCTGGTGGTGCTGCTGCACCCGATCCAGTGGTATTCGATGCCGCCGCTGCAAAAGCTCTGGGTCGACGACGTGCTGGGCTACGGCTGGGCCTACGGCCCCGGCGGCACCGCGCTGCAGGGCAAGGACTGCTGGCTGGTCGCCACCACCGGCGGCCCCGAGCCGAGCTACCACCCGCAAAGCTACAACCGCTACTTCTTCGACGCCTTCCTGCCGCCCTACGAGCAGACCGCCGCGCTGTGCGGCATGCGCTTCCTGCCGCCGCTGCTGCTGCACGGCGCGCGCCGCGCCAGCGAGGCCGAAGTGGCCGCCCATGTCGAGGTGTTCGTGCAGCGCCTGGAAAGCTACCCGGTCTGGCCGGAGATGGACGAGCTCGATGCCTGCATCGCCTGCCCGGTGCCCGAGACCGACCGCCCCGCCGAATCCGACGACGTGGGCCAGGTGATGGCCGGCGCGTTCCACAGCGCGATGACGCACGGCCTGGCCGTCGCCAACGGCAGCAACAGCACCCACAAGGCGGCCTGAGCATGGAACACGCACCCGCCTGGCTGACCAGCAGCCTGATCTACCTGAGCGCCGCCGTGCTGGTGGTGCCGCTGTCCAAGGCCCTGGGCCTGGGTTCGATCATCGGCTACCTCGTGGCCGGCATCGCCATCGGCCCCTGGGGCCTGGGCCTCGTGTCCAGCGTCGAAGACGTGCTGCATTTCGCCGAGTTCGGCGTGGTGCTGATGCTGTTCCTCGTGGGCCTCGAGCTCGAGCCCAAGCGCCTGTGGAGCCTGCGCCGCCCGATCTTCGGCTGGGGGTCGGCGCAGGTGCTCAGCTGCGCGGCGGTGCTGTTCGCCGTCGGCTGGGCCGTGGGCGCGCCGTGGCGCGTGGCGCTGGTGGCCGCGCTCGGGCTGGCGCTGTCGTCCACCGCGATCGCGCTGCAGGTGTTCGGCGAACGCAACCTGCTGAAGACGCCCAGCGGGCAGGCCGGCTTCTCGATCCTGCTGTTCCAGGACGTGGCGGCGATCCCGATCCTTGCGCTGCTGCCGCTGCTGGCCGGTGCCACGGCGGCCGAGCAGTCCATCAGCGGGCTGGACCGCGCGCTCGAGGCGCTGAAGATCGTCGGCGTGATCGCCGGCATCATCCTCGGCGGCCGGCTGCTGCTGCGCCCGATCCTGCGCTGGATCGCGCGCAGCGACACGCCCGAGATCTTCACCGCCGCCGCGCTGCTGCTGGTGGTGGCCATCGCGGCGCTGATGCAGTTCGTCGGCCTGTCGATGGCGCTGGGCGCCTTCCTTGCCGGCGTGCTGCTGGCCGAGAGCGAGTACCGGCGCGAGCTCGAGACCGACATCGAGCCCTTCAAGGGCCTGCTGCTGGGGCTGTTCTTCATCGCGGTGGGCATGTCGATCAACTTCGGCGTGCTGCTGGCCAACCCGGGGGTCATGGCCTTGCTGGTCGTGAGCTTCCTGGTCATCAAGCTGGTCGTGATCTACGCGCTGGCCAAGGCCATGGGCCTGGCCTACCAGGAGCGGCCCGTGTTCACGCTGCTGCTGGCGCAGGGGGGCGAGTTCGCCTTCGTGGTGTTCCAGGCCGCCGGGCCCGACGTGCTGCCGCCGCAGACCACCTCGCTGCTGATCGGCGCGGTGGCGCTGTCGATGCTGCTGTCGCCGCTCTTGCTGGTGCTGCTCGACAAGTTCGTGCTGCCGCGCTACAGCCACGCGGGCGGGCCGCAGCTCGAAGAGATTTCGGAGCAGCAGGACGCCAAGGTGCTGATCTGCGGCTTCGGCCGCTACGGCCAGATCGTCGGTCGCCTGCTGATGTCGCAGGGCCTGCGCGTGACGGTGCTCGACCACGACGCCGACACCGTCGAAGGCCTGCGCCAGTTCGGCTTCCGGGTGTTCTACGGCGACGCTACGCGGCTGGACCTGCTGCGCACCGCGGGCGCGGGCACGGCGCGCGCCATCGTGGTGGCGGTGGACGACATCGAGCAGTCGCTGGACATCGTCGACTTGGTGCGCGAGAACTTCCCGCAGGCGCGCATCATTGCGCGCGCACGCAACGTGACCCACCTGTTCCAGCTGCGCGACCGCGGCGTGCAGGACATCGAGCGCGAGGTGTTCGAGTCGTCGCTGCGCAGCGCGCGCTCGGCGCTGGAGGCGCTGGGCTGGCCGGCGGCCGAGGCGCGCGAGGCGTCGATGCGTTTCCGCCAGCGAAACCTCAAGCTCAGCGACGAGATCTACCCGCACTACAAGGACCGCGCCAAGCTGATCGCCGCCAACAAGGCGGGCCGCCAGCAGTTCGAGGAACAGATGGCCCGCGAGCGCGAGGAGCGCAAGCTGCGCTCGGGGCAGGACTGGGACCGGCTCGGCGAAGACGAACCAGCAGGCGACGCGAAGGCGCCCTGAGGCCCCAGGTCAGACCGGCACGGTCAGGTACACGCCCTCGCGGCCGATCACCGGCGCGCGGGTCGGCATGAAGATCGTGCAGCCGTCGCAGGGCGAGCGGATCTCGCGCCCGGCTTGCACCGCGATCAGCTCACCTTGGTCGAAGGTCTCGAAACCGAGCACCGGGCGCACGAAGGCGAAGTCGTCCGACGTGACCATGTGGACCTCGAGCAGCCGGAAGCGGCGCGCGGCCACCGGCACGCGCGGCACCGGGTCGACGAGCCCGAGGTGGGCCAGAAAGCGCAGCGACACGTCGGTGGCCAGGTCGGCCGCCGACTGCGCGAAATGCTGGCCGCACTCGACCACCACCGCACCACCGTCGATGCCCGGCTCGCCGTGCCGGCCGTACGCCGTGACACCCGTGCCGGGCGCGGCGCCCACGGGCATCACGAGGTGCACCGCCGGGCCGCCGACGGCCTGCGCCAGGCCTGCATTGCGTTCGAACTCCGGGTAGACCCAGAAGGGCTGCACGGGGGCGCGCGTGGAATGGATGTCCAGCACGTAGTCGGCCGCGTCGAGCACCGGCCGCAGCTCGCGCGCGCGGCGCAGCTCGGGGCTGTGCGCGGTGCCGTCGAGCAGCTCGGGCGACCAGATGCGGTTCAGGTTGTGCACCAGCTGGCGGTTCTCGTAGGGCCGGTCGATGTCGAAAGCCTCGTAGGCCTCGACGTTCGCGAAGCTCACGGTGAGCGTGCCGATCTTCGGGCGCACGCCGGTGTCGAGCAGGTGCGTGGCCGCGACCATGCCGCAGATCTCGTTGCCGTGCGTGAGCGCGTTGACGAGCACGTGCGGGCCCGGCTTGCCGGACGCGAAGCGGTGCACGTAGTCGATGCCTGTGTTGCCCTGGCGGTAGGCCGAGAGGTCGCGCGGCAGCACCTCGATCGGTGCGGTGTCCGGTGCAAAGTCAGGCGTGAGGGTCGGCAGTGTCTGCGTCATGAAACCAGCCGCCCGTTCACTCGCCGCGGATGCCGGCGCGCTTGACCATCTCGCCGTACAGCGCGAGCCGCTCCGACATCATGGCCGTGAACTGCGCAGGCGATTGCGCCTCGGGCGCGAGCGAGCCGCGCGCCAGCAGCGCCTCGACCATCGTCGGCTGCTCGGCCACCGTGCGCACCGCCTTGTGCAGCGCGGCGATGACCTCGGGCGGCGTCTTCGCGGGCGCGGCCAGGCCGATCCACGAGGTGGTGTTCAGCACCGGGTAGCCCAGTTCGGTGAAGGTCGGCACGTCGGGCAGCGCCGCGACGCGCGTGGGCGAGGCCACGGCCAGCGCGCGCAGCTTGCCGGCCTGGATGTGCGGCAGGAAGGGCGCGAGGTTGTCCAGGCCGAACTGCACTTCGTTCGAGATCAGCGCGGTCACCAGCGGGCCGCCGCCGCGGTAGGGCACGTGCGTGGCGTTGAGCTGCAGCTGCGACTTCATCAGCTCCACGTTGAGCTGGCCCATGCTGCCCGGCCCGGCGCTGCAGAAGTTGAGCTCGCCCGGACGCGACTTCACCAGCGCCACGAACTCCTTGAAGGTCTTGGCGGGCACGGCCGGGTTCACCAGCAGCACGTTGATGGAGCGCGCGAGCTGGCTGATGGACAGGAAATCCTTGATCGGGTCGTAGCCCGGGTTGGCCTGCGTCAGCGGGTTGGCCAGGTGCGAACTCTGCGACGACACCACGAGCGTGTAGCCGTCGGGCTTGGCGCGCGCCACCTGGGCGCTGGCGATGGAGCCGCCGGCGCCGGCGCGGTTGTCGATGACCACCGGCGTGCCCAGCGCCTTCGACAGCGGCTCGGCGTACAGCCGCGCGATCAGGTCGACCGAGCCGCCGGCCGGGAACGGCACCACCAGCGTGACCGGGCGGGCCGGAAAGGCCTGGGCGCGCGCGGACAGGGGCAGCAGCGCCGCCGTCAGGCCGGCGCCGAGGATCTCGCGCCGACGCAGGGCGGGCACGGCGGGGGTGGTGGAACGCATGGCAAGGTCTTTCTGCAGAAGAAGCGGGCAATCGGGCGGACAGGTCCGGCCGAAATCGTGCATTCATTTTTGCAAGGAGACCTAATTTTTGCAATACTTGTTGCAAACATGAGGTTTCTCCGATGCCGCACGCAGACACCCCCGCCGCCCCCAGCCTGAACCAGCGCATCTCGGGCTACGGCAAGAAGCTCACGAAAAGCGAGCGACGCCTGATCGAGGAATTGCAGGCGCACCACCCGCAGGGGCTGCTCGAATCTGCAACGAGCCTTGCAAGAAAGGTGGGCACCAGCGCCTCGACCGTGGTGCGGCTGCTCGCCAAGCTGGGCTACGAGAGCTACGCCCAGGCGCAGATGGAGGCGCGCGCCGAAGTCACCGCCCTGCTGGCCTCGCCCGCCACGCGCGCCGACGCGGTCATCGGCGACGACACTTCCGTGCGCAGCTGCCTGGACAACGCGCTGCTGCACGACCAGCACAACCTGGCCGCCACCTTCGCGGCGCTCGACGTGGGCGCGTTCGAGGCGGCGGTGAAGCTGCTCACGCAGCGCAAGGTGCGCGTGCACGTGCTCGGTCAGCGCAACGGCGTGCCGCTGGCCAGCCACCTCGCGCTGAACCTGAACCTGTGTCTGCCCGACGTGCGGCTGCTGGGCGGCGCGGGTGCGCTGCCGCTCGAAGACCAGCTGCTGCGCATCGACGACAACGACCTCTTGCTCACGCTCACCTTCCGCCGCCACTCGCTCGCGATCGCGCGCACGGCGGCGTACTTCCGCGAGCAGGGCGCGAAGGTCGTCATGGTCACCGACAGCCCCACCGCGCCCGCGGCGGCCTCGGCCGATCACCTGATGCTGGTGCGCACCTCCAGTGCGTCGCCCTTCGATTCGTACACGGCGGCGCTGTCGGTCTGCAATGCCTTGATCACCGCGGTGGCGCAGCGGCGCAAGAAGGAGCTGGCCGCCGTGTTCGAACGCGGCGCGGCGCTGTGGGAGCCGCACTGGAACGAGGCGGCGCCGCGCGCCGCCTGAGCCTCAGGCCGCCGGGGTGCCGAGCCCCAGCAGGCGCACCGCGTTGTCCTTGAGGATGCCGGGCATCACCTCGGGCTTGAAGCCGGCGGCCTCGAAGTCCTTCATCCAGCGGTCGGGCGTGATCAGCGGGTAGTCGCTGCCGAACAGCACGCGGTCCTTGAGCAGCGTGTTGGCGTACTGCACCAGCTGCTTCGGAAAGTACTTGGGGCTCCAGCCCGACAGGTCGATCCACACGTTGGGCTTGTGCGTGGCCACGCTCAGCGCCTCGTCCTGCCAGGGGAAGCTGGGGTGGGCCATGACGATCTGCATGTCGGGGAAGTCGATGGCCACGTCGTCCAGGTGCATCGGGTTGCTGTATTCCAGCCGCAGGCCGCCGCCGCAGCGCATGCCCGAGCCGATGCCGCTGTGGCCGGTGTGGAAGATGGCCGGCAGCTTGTACTCCGCGATCACCTCGTAGATCGGCCAGGCCATGCGGTCGTAGGGGTGGTAGCCCTGCACGGTGGGGTGGAACTTGAAGCCCTTCACGCCGTGCTCCTCGATGAGCCGGCGCGCCTCGCGCGCGCCCATCTTTCCCTTGTGCGGATCGACGCTGCCGAAGGCAATCATGATGTCGCTGTTCTGCGCCGCGGCCTCGGCGATCTCCTCGTTCGGGATGCGGCGGCGGCCCATGTTCGACTCGGCGTCGACCATGAACATCACCAGCCCGATCTTCCTTTCACGGTAGTACGCCACGCTCTCGGCGATGGTGGGGCGACGGTTCGAGCCGAAGAACTTGTCGGCCGCGCGGTCGTATTCCTCGCCGTAGTTGTCGAAAGGGTTCCAGCAGCTCACTTCGGCGTGGGTGTGGATGTCGATCGCGATCAGGTTCCGTGGGTCCATGTCGTTGTCTCCGGTTCGGGTAAGTCCCTAGGTTTCGGGAGGCTCCAATGCCTTGAATTGATTATTTCTCATAACCATAATCCAACGCAACCCCGAACACCATCATGACCAATCCAGACCTCCACCTCGACATCCGCGACGACGTCGCCATCGTTCGTCTCACGCGCGGCGCCAAGCGCAACGCGCTGTCCGACGGCCTGATCCTCGCGCTGCGCGACACCTTCGAGACGCTGCCCGCCACCGTGCGCGCGGCCGTGCTCGACGGCGAGGGCCCGCATTTCTGCGCCGGCCTGGACCTGAGCGAGCTCAAGGAGCGCGACGCCGGCCAGGGCATGCAGCACTCGCGCCTGTGGCACAGCGCGCTCGACCTGATCCAGCACGGCCCGGTGCCGGTGGTGGCGGCGCTGCACGGCGCGGTGGTCGGCGGCGGGCTCGAGCTGGCCAGCGCCTGCCACATCCGCGTGGCCGACCGCTCCACCTTCTACGCGCTGCCCGAAGGCTCGCGCGGCATCTTCGTGGGCGGCGGCGGTTCGGTGCGCATTCCCAAGCTGATCGGCGTGGCCCGCATGACCGACATGATGATGACCGGCCGCGTCTACAACGCCGAAGACGGCGAGCGCGCCAACTTCGCGCAGTACCTGGTCGACGAAGGCACCGCCTTCGACAAGGCCCTGGAGCTTGCCAAGCGCATCGCCACCAACGCGCCGCTCACCAACTACGCGCTGATGCACGCGCTGCCGCGCATCTCCGAGCAATCGGCCGACCACGGCTTCTTCACCGAAGCGCTGATGTCGGGCATCGTCCAGGCCGCGCCCGAGGCCAAGGCACGCGTGCGCGACTTCCTCGAAGGTCGCGGCGCCAAGGTGAGCAAGGGATGACCGCCGTCCGCTACCGCCCGCTGGCCTTCGGCGTGACGCGCGCGGTGCTGCGCGACGGCGCGCCGGGCACGCGCTACCTCACGGCCGAGACGCCGCTGCAGGCCTACCGCGAGCGCATGACCGACCGGCTCGCGCACTGGGCGCAGGTGGCGCCCGATCGCACCTTCATCGCGCGCCGCGAGCGCCTGCCCGACGGCCGCACCGGCGACTGGCTGCGCGTGAGCTACGCGCAGGCGCTGGAAGAAGCGCGCGGCATCGGACAGGCCCTGCTCGATCGCGGCCTGAATGCCGAGCGCCCGGTCGTGATCCTCAGCGAGAACGGCATCGAACACGCGCTGCTCGCGCTGGGCTGCCTCTACGCGGGCGTGCCCTACTGCCCCGTGTCGCCGCCCTATGCGATCGTGAGCCAGGACTACGACAAGCTGCGCCACGTCATCGACACGCTCACGCCCGGCCTGGTGTTCGCCGCCGACGCCGCGCGCTTCGCCAAGGCCATCGCGGCCACCGTGCCGGCCGGCACCGAGGTCGTGCTCGCCGAAGGCACGCTCGAAGGCCGCACCACCACGCGCTTCGACGTGCTTGCCGCCACGCCGGCCACGCCCGCCATCGACGCGGCGATGCAGGCCACCGGCCCCGACACCATCACCAAGTTCCTCTTCACCTCGGGCTCGACCAAGATGCCCAAGGCGGTGATCAACACGCACCGCATGTGGTGCGCCAACCAGCAGCAGCTGCGCCAGTCGATTCCCGCCCTGGGCGACGAGCCGCCCGTGCTGGTCGACTGGCTGCCCTGGAACCACACCTTCGGCGGCAACCACAACGTGGGCATCGTGCTGGACAACGGCGGCACGCTGTTCATCGACGACGGCAAGCCCACGCCCGCCGGCATGGCCGAGACGCTGCGCAACCTGCGCGAAGTCGCGCCCACCATCTACTTCAACGTGCCCACCGGCTTCGAGGCCATCGCCAACGCGATGGAAAGCGACGCCGTGCTGCGCCGCAACCTGCTGTCGCGCGTGAAGATGTTCTTCTACTCGGGTGCCGCGCTCGCGCAGCCCGTGTGGGACAGCCTGCACCGCACGCAGGAGTCGGAAGTCGGTGAGCGCATCGTGATGGGCACCGGCCTGGGCATGACCGAGTCGGGCCCCTTCGCGCTGTACGTGACCGGCCCCGACGTGAAGTCGGGCGACGTGGGCCTGCCGGCCGCCGGCATCGAGCTCAAGCTGATCGAGGTCGACGGCAAGACCGAGGTGCGCTACCGCGGCCCCAACATCACGCCCGGCTACTGGCGCGCGCCCGAAGCCACGGCCGAGGCCTTCGACGACGAAGGCTTCTTCTCCACCGGCGACGCGGTGAAGTGGATCGACGACCACGACATCCACCGCGGCCTGCGCTTCGACGGCCGCATCGCCGAAGACTTCAAGCTCGCCACCGGCACCTTCGTGAGCGTGGGCCCGCTGCGCGCGAAGATCATCGCGGCCGGCTCGCCCTATGTGCAGGACGCGGTGCTCACCGGCATCAACCTGAAGGAAGTCGGTGCGCTGATCTTCCCGACGCAGAAGGTGCGCCAGCTCTCCGATTTGCCCGCCGACACCCCGCTGCAGCAGGTGCTCGAAAGCGCTCCGGTGCAGGCGCACTTCCAGCAGGTGGTGGACACACTCGCTGCCGGCGCCACCGGCAGCGCCAACCGCATCGCGCGGCTGCACCTGATGGCCGAACCGCCGTCGATCGACAAGGGCGAAGTGACCGACAAGGGCTCGATCAACCAGCGCGCCGTACTCAAGCACCGCGCCGCGCTGGCCGACGCGCTGCACGCCGACACGCTGCCTTTCACGCTCAAGCCCCGCTAACCCCATCCAGGAGACAACCCATGAAGATCGAAGGACAAGCCGCACTCGTCACCGGCGGCGCCTCGGGCCTCGGCGAGGCCACCGCGCGCGAACTCGCACGCCTGGGCGCCAAGGTCGCGGTGCTCGACCGCAACGCCGCACTCGCCGAAAAGGTGGCCGCAGAGATCGGCGGCGTCGCCTGCGTCTGCGACATCACCGACACCGACAGCGTGAACGCCGCGCTCGACAAGGCCGAGGCCGCACACGGCCCCGCGCGCATCTTGATGAACGTCGCCGGCATCGGCAGCGCCAAGCGCATCGTCGGCAAGGACGGCAACCCCGCGCCGCTCGAAGACTTCGTGCGCGTGGTCAACATCAACCTCATAGGCGGCTACAACATGGCGCGCCTGTTCGCGGCGCGCTGCGCGAAGCTCGACGCGCTCGACAACGGCGAGAAGGGCGTGATGCTCTTCACCGCCTCGGTCGCGGCCTTCGACGGCCAGGTGGGCCAGCAGGCCTACAGCGCCTCGAAGGGCGGCCTCGTCGGCATGACCCTGCCGATGGCGCGCGACCTCGCGCAGCACGCCATCCGCGTGTGCACCGTGGCGCCCGGCCTCTTCGCCACGCCGCTGCTGCTGGAGCTGCCCGAGCCGGTGCAGCACTCGCTGGCCGCGTCGATCCCGTTCCCGCCGCGCCTGGGCAAGCCGTCGGAGTTCGCCGAGCTGGCCTGCCACATCGTCACCAACGGCCACTTGAACGGCGAAGTGATTCGCCTCGACGGCGCCCTCCGAATGGCGCCGCGCTGATTCCCGCCCCCGCAGACAACCAGGAGACAAGACCATGACCACCCGACGCCAATTCACGGCGGCGCTCGGCGGCACCGCCGCGCTCGCCGCATTGCATCCCCTTGCCGCACTCGCCCAGGCGGTGCAGCAGCAGGTGAAGATCTATTACGGCTTCCCGGCCGGCAGCGCGGGCGACAGCGTGGCCCGCCGCGTGGCCGACAAGCTGGGCAACACGCCCTTCACCGCCACCAACCCGGTGGTCGAGAACAAGCCCGGCGCGGGCGGGCGCATCGCGCTCGACACGCTCAAGACCTCGCCGGCCGACGGTTCGGTGCTGTGTCTCGCGCAGGCCTCGGCGCTGTCGATCTACCCGCACATCTACACCAAGCTCAGCTACGCCATCCCAGACTTCGCGCCCATCTCTATCGGCGCCGTGATGACGCACGGCCTGGCCGTCGGGCCGATGGTGCCGGCCAGCGTGAAGACGCTGAAGGACTACATCGCCTGGGCCAAGGCCAACCCCGGCCAGGCCAGCTACGGCTCGCCGGGCGCGGGCTCCACGCCGCACTTCCTGGGCGCGCTGCTGGGCCTGAGCACCGGCACCGACCTACGCCACGTGCCCTACCGCGGCTCGCTGCCCGGCATCAACGACGTGGTGGGCGGCCAGATCGCCTCGTGCCTGACGCCCGCGGGCGACTGCCTGCCGTTCGCCAAGGCCGGCAAGCTGCGCGTGCTCGCTACCTCGGGCGCGCAGCGCCCGGCCTACCTGCCCGACGTGCCCACCTTCACCGAGCAGGGCTTCCCCGAAATCGTGGCCGACGAGTGGTTCGGTTTCTTCGCACCGGCGAAGACGCCGGCCGCGACCATCGCCGTCGCGAGCACCGCGATCCAGGCCGCGCTGAAGGACAAGGCCGTGGCCGACGGCCTGCTGTCGGTGGGCCTGATCGCGCACGGCTCCTCGCCCGAGGAGATGAAGAAGTCGCTGCAGTCCGAGTACGAACGCTGGGGCCCGCTGGTCAAGAAGATCGGCTTCACCGCCGAGTCCTGAACCCCATGCATTACCAGCCTCGCCCCGAAGACGTCCGCTTCCTGTTGAACGCGGTGCTCGATGCGCCCACGCGCCTGCGTGCCCTCGCGCCCTTCGCGGAGGTCGACGAGCCGCTGCAGTCGCAGGTGCTCGAAGAAGCCGCACGCTTCGTCGGCGAGGTGATCGCGCCGCTGAACCGCGAGGGCGACGAGGTCGGTTGCCGCTTCGACGGCGGCGAGGTCGTCACGCCACCGGGCTTTCGCGCGGCCTACCAGGCCTTCGTGGACGGCGGCTGGCCGGCGCTCTCCGCCGCCACCGAAGACGGCGGCCAGGGCCTGCCCGCGGTGCTCGAGGCCATCCTCTACGAATGGCTCAGCGCCGCGAACCACGGCTTCACCATGGCGCCGGGGCTGCTGCACGGCGCGTACGCCTGCCTCAAGCACCACGGCAGCGACGAACTGAAGGGCCGCTATCTGCAGAAGATCGCGACCGGCGAATGGCTCGCGACCATGTGCCTCACCGAAGCGCATGCCGGCAGCGACCTCGGCCAGGTGCGCACGCGCGCCACGGCGCAGGCCGACGGCAGCGTGCGCGTGAACGGCGGCAAGATCTTCATTTCAGGCGGCGAGCACGACCTCACGCCGAACATCGTGCACCTCGTGCTGTGCCGCCTGCCCGACGCACCGGCCGGGCCCAAGGGCCTGTCGCTGGCGCTCGTGCCGAAGCGGCTGCCCGACGGTGCGCGCAACGCGGTGCACTGCGAGCGCATCGAAGAAAAGATGGGCCTGCACGGCAGCCCGACCTGCACGATGCGCTTCGACGACGCCACCGGCTGGCTGGTCGGCGAACCCGGTCGCGGGCTGGCCGCGATGTTCGTGATGATGAATGCGGCGCGCCTGCACGTGGCGCTGCAGGGCATCGGCCTGCTCGACGCCGCCTGGCAGAAGGCCGACGCCTACGCCGCCGAGCGCCGCCAGATGCGTGCGCCCGGCGCCGTGCCCGCCAGCCGCGGCAGCGAGGCGGCCGACCTGATCGCCGAGCACCCGGCCGTGCGCCGCATCCTCGACACCCAGCGCGCCTGGATCGACGGCTCGCGCGCGCTGGCCTACCGCAGCGCGCTGATGCTCGACATCGCCACGCACGACGCCGACCCCAAGGCCCGCGAGCGCGCGCAGCGCTGGTGTTCGCTCGTCACGCCGGTGCTCAAGGCCGCCTGCACGCACCAGGCCTTCCACGGCGCGAGCGACTGCCTGCAGGTGTTCGGCGGCCACGGCTACGTGCGCGAATGGGGCGTCGAGCAGGTGGTGCGCGACGCGCGCGTGACCATGATCTACGAGGGCACCAACGAGATCCAGGCCATCGACCTGCTGGTGCGCAAGGTGCTGCCCGACGGCGGCGCGGCGCTGTCGGCCGTGCTGCTCGAGCTGCGCGACACGCTCGACGCCTCGCGCGAGGCCGATGCCGACGTGCAGCGCCGGCTGGCGCAGCTGCGTTACCTGGGCACCACGGTGGCGATGGCGGCGCACGCCAACCCCGTGCTGCCTTACGAGGTGGCGGACGACTTCCTGCGCGTGACGGCGCTCACGCTGATGGCCTGGGCCTGGGCCCGCATCGAGGTGGCCGCGCCCGCCGATGCGGATCGCCTTCGCGCCGCGGCGGCCTTCCGGCGCTGGGTGCTGCCCGAGTTCGAGATGCGCCTGGGCATCGTCAAGCGGGCTTGTGAGGGTGTCGCACTGGCGCATTCCGCACAAGAGGCGTCACGCTAGTTGTTCGAGAAAGCAACGCGCGGTTACGCTCGCCGCATGCCTCCTCCCGCGAAAACACCGTCCGCCAAAACCGAATCCGCCGCCGCGCCGTCGCCCCGCACGGACCGGCTCGACGCCCGCGTGCTCGAAGGGCTGGTCGGCTACAACGCCCGGCGCGCCTGGCTGATCGTGAGCACCGTGTTCGCCGACCGCATGGCGCCCTATGGCCTCAAGCAGATCGACTTCTCGGTGCTCTCCCTGCTGGCGCACAACCCGGGCGCCACCTCGCGGCAGCTGTGCAACACGCTGGACATCCTGCCGCCCAACCTCGTGAGCCTGGTGGCCACGCTGGACGGCCGCGGCCTCATCGAACGCCGCCCGCATCCGCACGACGGCCGCGCCGTCGGCCTGCACCTCACGCCGGCCGGCGAGACGCTGATCCGTGAGGCGGAGCAGGCCGTGGTGCAACTGGAAACCGAAGCCAGCAGCCGCCTGAGCACGCGCGAACGCGAGACGCTCATCAAGCTGCTGCAGAAGATCTATCTCTGAGACCGGAGCGCGGCGACGCTGCGGCTACAGGCCGCGTTCCACCATGTCGATGAGGCGCTGCCCCAGCGCGTGCGTGGCCGCCGCGTCGACGCCGCGCAGCGGGCCGTCGATGATGAGCAACGCCAGCCCGTGCACCGCCGACCACGCGAGGTATTCGGCGCCCGGGCGCCGCGCCGGGTCGAGCAGGCCCGCGTCCACGAGCCGGTCGACGGCCGCGCCCAGCAACTCGAACGGGTTCATGCCGCTGGCGCCCGCGCCGTCGGGACCGACGTCGCCCTGCGCGTCTTCCGACACCACGAAGGCCGTGCGGAACAGCCCCGGCTGCGCCTGCGCAAAGCGCAGATAAGCGGTACCGATGGCGCGCACCTGGGCGCGCGCGAAGTCGGCGGGCGGCTGGTCGCAGGGCAGCACGGCGAGCTCGCCTTCCATCGCCTTGGCCGCCTCCGACAGCGCCGCAGCACGCACCGCCAGCAGCAGGTCGTGCCGGCTGGCGAAGTGGCGATACGCCGCGTTCGGCACCACGCCCACGCGGCGCGTGGCCTCGCGCAGCACCACGGCACTGGGGCCGCCGTCCCGCGCCAGTTCGATGCCCGCATCCAGCAACGCACGGCGCAGGTCGCCGTGGCGGTAGGTGCTGCGCGCGGGCGGCAGGCTTTCGGGAACGTTGTTGAGCTTCATCGCGACTCCATGTGGACACTGTCCATTATCTCTGCTATTCTTTGTGGACGGTGTACACAAAGTAATTCCATTGTTTTCGCGCAGACCCGTTGTGCCCGTGAACCAACCGAAAGGAAACGCCATGAAAGTCCAGTCTTACCTGTCCTTCGAAGGTCGTTGCGACGAAGCGATTGCCTTCTACAAGAAGGCGCTCGGCGCCGAAGTCGTGCAGCTGATGCGCTACAGCGAGGCGCCGGCCACCGGCGGCCCCGAGGGCAACCCCGACGCCGGCTGCGCAGGCGGCATGCCCGGCCCTGACAAAGTGATGCATTCGGTCTTGCGCATCGGCCAGACCGAGCTCATGCTGTCCGACGGACGCTGCTCCGGCCAGGCCGAGTTCAAGGGAATCATGCTGTCGCTGTCGGCCGACAGCGACGCCGACGCCCGCAAGTGGTTCGACGCACTGGCCGACGGCGGCCAGGTGATGCAGCCGCTGATCCCGACCTTCTTCACCACCAGCTTCGGCATGCTCAGCGACCGCTTCGGCGTGGGCTGGCTTCTGGTGGCGGACCCGGCCGCCGCGTGATGCGCGAGGGCTTGCTCTTCACTCTTCCCACACGCTTTTTTTCATCATGCTCAAGACCATCGTCCTCGCCGTCCTCGCGCTGATTGCCGCGCTGCTCATCTACGGCGCCACGCGGCCCGACAGCTTTCGCGTCGAGCGCACCACGCGCATCGAGGCACCGGCCGAAAAAATCTTTCCGCTGATCGACGACTTCCACCGCTGGAGCGCGTGGTCGCCCTACGAGAAGCTCGACCCAGCCATGAAGCGCAGCTACGGCGGCGCCGCCAGCGGCAAGGGCGCCACCTACGCCTGGGAAGGCAACAGCAAGGCGGGCGCGGGCACGATGGAAATCACCGAATCGCAGCCGGCGTCGAAGGTCGCGATCAAGCTCGACTTCGTGAAGCCCTTCGAAGGCCACAACACGGCCGAGTTCACGCTGCAGCCGCAGGGCGGCGCCACGCAGGTCACCTGGGCCATGTACGGCCCGAGCCCCTACATGGCCAAGCTCATGGGCATCTTCTTCGACATGGACCAGATGATCGGCAAGGACTTCGAGGCGGGCCTGGCCAATCTGAAGAGCGCAACCGAAAAGTAAACGCCTCCTCCCCTCATCGACTCACCTCACTCATTCAAGGAACTCACATGTCCCCCATCAACGCTTACCTCACGTTCGACGGCAACGCCGCCGAGGCCATGCGCTTTTACGAGAAGACGCTGCGCGGCACCATGCAGATGATGATGACCGTCGGCGAAGCGCCCGACACCGAGCAGATGCCGGCCGAGGCCAAGAAGCGGATCATGCATGCGTCGCTCACCTACGGCGACGGCATCCTCATGGCCTCCGACACCATGCCGGGCCAGCCCTTCGAAGGCATGAAGGGCTTCGGCGTGGCGCTCACGCTCGACACCGTGGCCGAGGCGCGGCGCATCTTCGACGCCTTCGCCGACGGCGGCACGGTCGGCATGCCGTTCGAGAAGACCTTCTGGGTCGAAGGCTTCGGCATGGTGACCGACCGCTTCGGCACGCCGTGGCTCATCAACGGCGGCAAGGCGCTGGTCTGAGCACGGAGCCGCCTCTCTCTACTTTTTCCCTTCTTCGCAGGAAGCACCTTCCATGACCGAAACCCTCGACAACCGAAAGCGCTGGCTCGCCCTGATGGTGCTGTGCCTGGGCGTGCTGATGATCGTGCTGGACACCACGATCGTGAACGTGGCGTTGCCTTCGATCCGCACCGACCTCGGCTTTTCCGAGACGTCATTGGTCTGGGTGGTGAACGCCTACATGCTGACCTTCGGCGGCTTCCTGCTGCTGGGCGGGCGGCTGGGCGACCTGTACGGCCACCGCCGCGTGTTCCTCGCGGGCCTGGTGCTGTTCACGCTGGCCTCGCTGGCCTGCGGGGTCTCGACCTCGCAGGGCCTGCTGGTGGCGGCGCGCGCGGTGCAGGGCCTGGGCGGCGCGGTGGTGTCGGCGGTGGCGCTCTCGCTCATCATGAACCTGTTCACCGAGCCGGCCGACCGCGCCAAGGCGATGGGCGTGTACGGCTTCGTGTGCGCGGGCGGCGGCAGCATCGGCGTGCTGCTGGGCGGGCTGCTCACGAGCACGCTGAGCTGGCACTGGATCTTCCTGGTCAACCTGCCGATCGGCGTGGCGGTGTACGCGCTGTGCGTGGCGCTGCTGCCCAACGCACGCGGCCACGCGCACGGGGAGAAGCTCGACGTGGCCGGCGCCATCACCGTCACCTCGTCGCTGATGCTCGCGGTGTACGGCGTGGTCAACGGCAACGAGGCGGGCTGGGGCTCCACGCAGACGATGGGCCTGCTCGGCGCGGCCGTGGTGCTGCTGGCCGTCTTCATCGCCATCGAGGCGCGCGTGCAGCATCCGCTGATGCCGCTGGGCCTGTTCAAACTGCGCAGCGTGTCGGTGGCCAACGTGGTGGGCGTGCTGTGGGCCGCGGCCATGTTCGCGTGGTTCTTCATCTCGGCGCTGTACATGCAGCTGGTGCTGCAGTACACGCCGATGCAGATCGGGCTGGCCTTCCTGCCGGCCAACGTGATCATGGCGGTGTTCTCGCTCGGCCTCTCCGCAAAGATCGTGATGCGCCTCGGCATCCGCAAGCCGCTGGCAGCGGGGCTGTGGCTCGCGGCCCTCGGGCTGGCGCTGTTCGCGCGCGCGCCGGTCAACGGCAGCTTTGTGCTCGACGTGCTGCCCGGCATGGTGCTGCTGGGCCTGGGCGCGGGCATGGCCTTCAACCCGGTGCTGCTGGCGGCCATGAGCGAGGTCGACCCGGCCGACTCGGGCCTGGCCTCGGGCGTGGTCAACACCGCCTTCATGATGGGCGGCGCCCTGGGCCTGGCCGTGCTGGCCAGCGCCGCGGCGGCACGCACCACCGCCATGGCCACCGCAGGCGCGCAGATGCCGCTGGCGCTCACCGGTGGCTACAACCTGGCATTCCTGGTCGGCGCCGTGTTCGCGGCGGCGGCGGGTCTGATCGGGGTCCTGCTGCTTCGCCCGGCCTCGCCGGGACACACCCAAAACAACAACAACGAAGCAGCGTCGGCTCCGGGCGCGGCGGGCGAGACAGCGTCGCCGTGAACGCGACGGCGCCATGCAGCCCCCGCTTTTTCTTTTTCAACGTTTCTATCCCCTATTCAGGAGAACAGACATGGCTCGTTATGTAGACGGATTCATCGTCGCCATTCCCACCAAGAACGTCGAGGCCTACCGCAAGCTCGCGCGCAAGGCCGGCAAGGTCTGGATGGAGTACGGCGCGCTCGAGTACGTGGAGTGCATCGCCGACGACGTGAAGCCCGGCAAGCTCACGTCGTTCCCCCAAAGCGTGAAGCTCAAGGCCGACGAGACCGTGGCCTTCTCGTGGATCACCTACAAGTCGCGCAAGCACCGCGACACGATCAACAAGAAGGTCATGGCCGACCCGCGCCTGGAGGCCATGATGGACATGAAGAACCTGCCGTTCGACGGCAAACGCATGATCTTCGGCGGCTTCAAGAGCATCGTCGAGCTCTGAGCATGCTCAGGCCAGGAAGCCGTCGTAGACGAGCTTGAGGCCTGTCAGCAGCATGCCCAGGTAGACGAAGCGATAGAACCACGTCGCATCGATGCGGCGTGCAATGCGGATGCCGATCCACACGCCCAGCGGTGCGATCGGCATCAGCACGAGCGAGGTGGCCAGCGTGCGAAAGTCGAGCAGGCCGAGCCACGCGTAGGGAATCCACTTGCTGAGATTCACCACGAAGAAGAAGTAGGCCATGGTCGCCGTGAACACCACCGGCTTGAGCTTCAGCGGGATTACGTAGGCATTGATCGGCGGCCCGCCCGCATGCGCGATGAAGCTGGTGAAGCCCGACACGGCCGTCAGCACCGCGCCCACCGCGCGCGACGGCAGCGGGTCGTTGGGCTTGGGCGGAAACAGCAGGCGCTGCGCCAGGAACACCAGCGTGAACACGCCCACGATGCCCGCCACCGTGTGGGCCGACAGCACGCGAAACAGCAGCGTGCCGATCACCGTGCCGACCAGCCCGAACGGAACCAGGAACTTGAGCAGCGAGCGGTCGAAGTCGCGCCGGAACGCGGCCAGGCCGAGCAGGTCCATGAGCAGCAGCAGCGGCATCAGGATCGCCGCCGCCTGCGGCACGGTGACGGCCAGCGCCATCATCGGCACGGCCAGCGACCCGAAACCGGCGCCGAAGCCGCTCTTGCTGATGCCGAGCAGCAGCACGGCGGGGACGGCGACCGCGTAGAACGACGGGTCGGTGATGAGGGGAAAAACCATGGGGAAACCAGCAGCGCAGAAAAAAGCCCGCCAGGGGCAGGCGGGCCGTCCGGGAGCGTAGCAGGAAGCCCGGTTTCCTGCCGGCGGCCCGCCCGCCC
>NZ_JBYSZY010000065.1:0-35441 GCF_058787635.1 Variovorax sp. FW305-3-2-15-B-LB1
GTGGCTGGCGGGGCGGCGGCGAGTCCGGCTGTTGCTGCGGGCGGTGCTTCGGGATCGGCGTCAGCGCGCAGCGATGCGATCTGGCTGGTCGTGCTCTATGGGCTGGCAGGCTTTGGTTACATCATTACCGCCACCTTCCTGCCCGTGATCGCCCGGCAGGCGCTGCCGGGATCGCCGTGGCCGGATTTCTTCTGGCCGCTGTTCGGCGCAGCCATCATTCCGGGCGCATTGATCGGCGCCCGCGCCCCGGTGCATTGGGACAATCGGCTGCTGCTGGCCGCCGCTTATGCATTGCAGGCGCTCGGCGTTGTTTTTTCAGTGGCCTGGCCGACCATTGCGGGTTTTGCACTCGGCAGCCTGCTGCTCGGCATGCCTTTCACCGCCATCACGCTTTTCGCCATGCGGGAAGCTCGACGGCTGCGCGGGAATGCCGCGGCCGGGTTGATCGGCTATGCCACGGCGTCCTACGGGGTGGGGCAGATCATCGGGCCGCTGTTTGCGGCGCCATTGGCCCAGCGCACCGGTTCTTTCGAGCTGCCTTTGCTGGTGGCGGCGGCCGCATTGGCCCTGGGCGCGGTGCTGTTTGCCGTGGTCTGGTCGAAATACCGGCGCCCTGTGGCCGCCTGAATACCGATGTCCTTCATTTATGCACGCGAATAGCATATAATTCGAGGCTCACGACCAAACGGGCGGGTACCAACCGCCCGTTTTTTTTGGTCTATGCATTCTCAAGCAGCAATTATTTGGCGTCGTGGCATCCGTGGTGGGCGGGTGCTGCGGCTTGGGCATTGATTCAGAAGGCGCTTTCAAACACGTGGCATTGCAGCAAACAGTAGAACAAACCGTGGCCGGTCTCGGCTACGACCTGGTCGAGGTCGAACGCTCGGCCGGTGGATTGCTGCGCGTGACGATTGATTTGCCCTGGACGCCCCCCACCTCTGAAGAAGTGGCGGCCGGCGTGCCCGAACCCTTCGTGACGGTGGAAGACTGCGAGAAGGTCACGCGCCAGCTGCAATTCGCGCTGGAAGTCGATGCGGTCGATTACAAGCGGCTCGAGGTCTCCTCGCCCGGTATCGATCGCCCCTTGCGCAATGAACAGGATTTCGAGCGATTCGTGGGCGCGGTGATCGACATCACCCTCAAGGCTCCCATGGGTGCTGCCGCGGCGGGCCAGGTGTCGGCCAATCGCAAGAAGTTTCGCGGCACGCTGGAGCGTGCTGAAGGCGGTTCGGGTTGGCAGATCGTCTGGAGCGATGCGCCCGAGACCAAGCCGGGTCAAAAAGTGAGCAAGAAGCGCGCGCCTGCACCGTTGCATGCGCTGGGCTTCGTATTGGACGAGCTGCGCGATGCGCGGCTCGCGCCGATTGTGGATTTCAAGGGCCGCAAGGCCAAAATCCAACCGGGTTTTTCGGATATTGACGACGGAATGAACGTTCCGGACTGAACAAGAGGAGTGGTGGCATGAATCGCGAAATGTTGATGTTGGTGGATGCGATCTCGCGCGAGAAGAACGTCGAGCGCGACGTGGTCTTCGGCGCGGTCGAATCCGCACTGGCGCAAGCCACCAAGAAGCTCCATCAGGGTGACGTGGATATCCGCGTGGCGGTCGATCGCGACAGCGGCGACTACGAAACTTTCCGCCGCTGGCACGTGGTGCCCGATGAAGCCGGCCTGCAACTGCCCGACCAGGAGATCCTGCTCTTTGAGGCTCGTGAGGAGATGCCCGACATCGAGGTCGACGAATACATCGAGGAATCCGTCGATTCGGTGCCGATCGGGCGCATCGGTGCCATGGCTGCCAAGCAGGTCATCCTGCAGAAGATCCGCGACGCTGAGCGCGAGATGCTGCTCAACGACTTCATGTCGCGCGGCGACAAGATCTTCGTGGGTACCGTCAAGCGTCTGGACAAGGGCGACATCATCGTGGAAGCCGGGCGCGTCGAAGGCCGCCTGCGCCGCAGCGAGATGATCGCCAAGGAAAACCTGCGCAACGGCGACCGCGTGCGGGCCATGATCATGGAGGTCGACCTGACGCTGCGCGGCGCGCCGATCATCCTGTCGCGCTCGGCCCCCGAGTTCATGATCGAGCTGTTCCGCCAGGAAGTGCCCGAGATCGAGCAAGGCCTGCTTGAGATCAAGAGTTGCGCCCGCGACCCCGGTTCGCGCGCCAAGATCGCCGTGCTCTCGCACGACAAGCGTGTCGACCCGATCGGCACCTGCGTCGGCGTGCGCGGCACCCGCGTCAACGCCGTCACGAACGAGCTCGCCGGCGAACGCGTGGACATCGTGCTGTGGAGCGAAGACCCGGCCCAGTTCGTGATCGGCGCCCTGGCGCCGGCGAATGTCTCGTCGATCGTGGTCGACGAAGAAAAACACGCCATGGACGTGGTGGTGGACGAGGAAAACCTCGCGATCGCCATCGGCCGCGGCGGCCAGAACGTGCGCCTGGCTTCCGACCTCACCGGTTGGAAGATCAACATCATGGACGCGAACGAGTCGGCCCAGAAGCAGGCGACCGAGACCGATGCCAGCCGCAAGCTCTTCATGGAAAAGCTCGATGTCGACGAGGAAATCGCCGACATCCTGATTTCGGAAGGTTTCAACAGCCTCGAAGAGGTGGCCTACGTGCCGATCTCCGAGATGCTTGAGATCGAGGCCTTCGACGAAGACACCATCAATGAGCTGCGCGCCCGTGCAAAGGATGCGCTGCTGACCATGGAAATCGCCAAGGAAGAAGGTGTCGAAACCGTCTCGCAGAACCTGCGCGACCTCGAAGGCCTCAATCCCGACCTGATTCCGCAGCTGGCTGAAGCGGGTGTGAACACCCGTGACGACCTGGCCGACCTCGCGGTCGATGAACTCACCGAAATCACCGGCCTGAGCGCCGATGACGCCAAAGCCCTCATCTTGAAAGCCCGCGAACATTGGTTCGCCGGCCAAGAGTGACGGTATGGAGGCACGAAAGCAATATGTCCAGTACCACTGTCGCCGAGTTCGCGAACGAGCTCAAGAAGACTCCCGAAACCTTGCTTGACCAGCTCAAGAGCGCAGGCGTGCCCAAAGCGGCCGCCACCGATGCACTCACGGAGGCCGACAAGCAGCGCTTGCTCGGCTTCCTGAAGGCCAGCCACGGCACGGCCGAGCCCGAGCGCAAGAAGATCACGCTGACCAAGAAGTCGACCAGCGAGATCAAGCAGGCCGACGCCACCGGTCGCGCCCGCACCATCCAGGTCGAAGTGCGCAAGAAGCGCACCTTCATCCAGCGCGATGAAGGCCACCCGGCCACGGCCGAAGGCGCGCAGCAGCAGGCGGCCGAAACGTCCGCCGCACCGGCCGCGCCCCAGATCGACGAAGCCGAACTGGCCCGCCGCGAGGAAGACGCACGCCGACAGGCCGAGCTGATCCGCCGCCAGGAAGAAGAGCTGGCCGAGAAGCGTCGCCAGCGCGAAGAAACCGAAGCCCGCGAACGCGAGCAGGCCGAAAAGGCCGAGCGCGCCGAACAGGCCGAGCAGGAAGCTGCGCGCATCGCCGCCGAGAAGAAGGCCGCTGAAGCCGCCGCTGCCTCGGCCAAGGAAGCTGCGAAGCAGCCGGTGGCTGCCCCGGCCGCACCGGCCGCTGTGGCCGCCGCCGCTGCGGCAGCAGAAACCGCTGCCGTCGCCGAAAAGCAGGCTGCCGACACCAAGCTGGCCGCCCAGAACGCCGCCACGCAAGCCAAGGAAGACGCCAAGGCCAAGGCCGCCGCCGAATCGAAGGCCCGTGCCGACGAAGAAGCCGCCCGCGCCAAGGACCTCGACGAGCGTCGCCGCAAGGCCCTGGCCGAAGCCGAAGCCATCCGCGCCATGATGAACGCACCGGCCCGCGTGCTGGTGCCGCACAAGGCGCCCGAGAAGCCGCAGCCTGAAAAGTCGACGGTCAAGGGCACGCTGCACAAGCCGGCCACGCCGCCGGGCCGCCCGGGCGCCCCTGCGGCCCCTGGCGCCGCAGCGCCGGCCGCCGCCGGTGCCGGCAAGGAAGTCAAGTCCGCCAAGCTCTCGTCGAGCTGGGCCGGCGATCCTGCCAAGAAGAAGGAAATCAAGACCCGCGGCGATGCCAGCGGGGGTGTCAGCCGCGGCAACTGGCGCGGAGGCCCGCGTGGCCGTCGCGGCAACGACCGTGGCGGTCATGACGAGCAGCACGCACCGGCCGCACCGGTCGAGGCGCGCGTGCTCGAAGTGCACGTGCCCGAGACCATCACGGTCGCTGAGCTCGCGCACAAGATGGCCGTGAAGGCGCAGGAAGTCATCAAGCAATTGATGAAGCTGGGCATGATGGCGACCATCAACCAGTCCCTCGACCAGGACACCGCGATGATCATCGTGGAGGAAATGGGCCACAACGCGGTGGTTGCCGCGCTGGACGATCCCGAAGCCTTCACCGACGAGGACGTGTCGGCGCAACAGGCCGAAGCCCTGCCGCGCGCACCGGTCGTGACCGTCATGGGTCACGTCGACCACGGCAAGACCTCGCTGCTGGACTACATCCGCCGCGCCAAGGTCGCCGCGGGCGAAGCCGGCGGCATCACGCAGCACATCGGTGCCTACCACGTCGAAACCGAACGCGGCATGGTGTCGTTCCTCGACACCCCGGGTCACGAGGCGTTCACCGCCATGCGTGCCCGCGGTGCGCAGGCCACCGACATCGTGATCCTGGTGGTGGCGGCCGACGACGGCGTCATGCCCCAGACCAAGGAAGCCATCAAGCACGCGAAGGCGGCGGGTGTGCCGATCGTGGTTGCGATCAACAAGGTGGACAAGCCCGACGCCAACCTGGACCGCGTGAAGCAGGAACTGGTGGCCGAAGAGGTCGTGCCCGAAGAGTACGGCGGCGACGTGCCGTTCGTGCCGGTGTCGGCCAAGACCGGCCAAGGCATCGACGACCTGCTCGAGCAGGTGCTGCTGCAGGCCGAAGTGCTGGAACTCAAGGCGCCGGTGGATGCCGCCGCCAAGGGCCTGGTCATCGAAGCGCAGCTGGACAAGGGCCGCGGCCCGGTCGCGACGGTGCTGGTGCAGTCCGGCACGCTCAAGACCGGCGACGTGGTGCTGGCTGGTTCCACTTATGGCCGCGTGCGCGCCATGCTGGACGAAGACGGCAAGGCCACCAAGTCGGCAGGTCCGTCGATCCCGGTCGAGATTCAGGGTCTGACCGAAGTGCCGCAGGCAGGTGACGAGTTCATGGTGATGGCCGACGAGCGCCGTGCGCGCGAAATCGCCACCTACCGTGCGGGCAAGTTCCGCAACACCAAGCTGGCGAAGGCGCAAGCCGCGAACCTGCAGAACATGTTCACCGACCTGTCGGCGGGCGAAGTGCAGACGCTGCGCATCATCATCAAGGCCGACGTGCAGGGTTCGCAGGAAGCACTGGCCCAGTCGCTGCTCAAGCTGGCGACCGAAGAAGTCAAGGTGCAGATCGTGTACGCCGGCGTCGGCGGCATCAGCGAAAGCGACATCAACCTCGCGATCGCGTCGAAGGCAGTGGTCATCGGCTTCAACGTGCGGGCCGATGCCGGTGCGCGCAAGCTGGCCGAAGGCAATGGCGTTCAGCTGAACTACTACAGCATCATTTACGACGCCGTCGACGAGATCAAGGTCGCGATGTCGGGCATGCTGGCACCGGAGCGCCGCGAAGAGATCATCGGCTCGGCCGAGATCCGCACGGTGTTCGTGGCCTCGAAGATCGGTACCGTGGCCGGCTCGTACGTCACTTCGGGCTCGGTCAACCGCAGCGCGCATTTCCGCCTGCTGCGCGACAACGTGGTGATCTACACCGGCGAAGTCGACTCGATCAAGCGCATGAAGGACGATGTCCGCGAAGTCCGCGAAGGTTTTGAGTGCGGTATCAAGCTCAAGAACTACAACGACATCAAGGAAGGCGATCAGCTCGAATTCTTCGAGATCAAGGAAATCGCCCGGACGCTGTAAGCGTTCGACGCGAAAGAGGCCATGCCGAAAAGAAAAGCAGCCGCACCCAACCGCGCGTTCAAGGTCGCCGACCAGATCCAGCGCGATCTGACGGAGCTGATCGCGCGCGAGTTGAAGGACCCGCGCGTGGGCATGGTCACGATCCAGGCGGTCGAGGTCACGCCCGACTATGCGCATGCGAAGGTCTTCTTCAGCCTGCTTACGGGCGACGTGGCCGAGACCACCGAAGCGTTGAACCAGGCCGCGGGCTTCCTGCGCAACGGCCTGTTCAAGCGCCTGCACATCCACACCGTGCCGACGCTGCACTTCCTGTTCGACCGCACCACCGAGCGTGCGGCCGACATGAATGCGCTCATCGCACAGGCCGTTGCTTCGCGCTCGAAAGACGACTAGCGATGAACGCGCCACGCACACGGGTGCAGCGGCGCCCTGTGCATGGGGTGTTGCTGCTCGACAAGCCGCTGGGGTTTTCCAGCAACCAGGCCTTGCAAAAGGCCAAGTGGTTGCTGCGCGCCGAAAAAGCGGGCCACACCGGCACGCTCGATCCGCTCGCCACAGGCGTGCTGCCGCTGTGTTTCGGCGCCGCCACCAAATTCAGCCAACTGCACCTGGACGCCGACAAGACCTACGAGGCGGTCGCGCGCCTGGGCGTCAAGACCGCCACGGGTGACGCCGAAGGCGAAGTGATCGCTGAACGGCCGGTGCAGGTTTCATCTGAAGATCTGGCCCGCGTCCAGGCCCAATTCACCGGCCCCATCCGCCAGGTGCCACCGATGCACAGCGCACTCAAGAAAGACGGCAAGGCGCTGTACGAGTACGCACGCGAAGGCATCGAGATCGAGCGCGCGCCGCGCGACGTCGTCATTCACCAACTCGCGCTGACGCAGCTGGATGACACCAGCATTCGCATCGTTGCGAGCGTGAGCAAGGGCACCTACATTCGCACCCTGGGCGAGGACATCGGCGAGGCCCTGGGTTGCGGCGCGCACCTGACCTCGCTGCGCCGCACGGCCACGGGCGGCTTCGGGCAGGCGCAGTGCGTCACCATCGAAGCGCTCGAAGCCATGACCGAAGACGAGCGCCTGGCACGCCTGTTGCCTCCCGAAGCGCTGGTCGACGGCCACAGCCGCGTCACGCTTGCGGCCGAAGATGCCGCACGTTTTCTCTCGGGCCTGCGCCGCCGCGGCGGCTGGGCCGATGCCGAGGCGGTGGCCGTGTTCGGCACCGACCCGCAGGCGTTCCTGGGCACCGCCCACGTGAGCGCCGGCGAACTGATCCCGGGGCGCTTGCTGAACCCCATCGAAATTCAGCAAATTCTTTTGAACGCACCACAGACCGAAGCGACACCATGAGTACCAAGCAAATCCGCAATATCGCCATCATTGCCCACGTGGACCATGGCAAGACCACCATGGTCGACCAGCTGCTGCGCCAGTCGGGCACCTTCGCCGAGCACGAGAAGGTCGTCGACACGGTGATGGACAACAACGCGATCGAAAAGGAACGTGGCATCACGATCCTGGCCAAGAACTGCGCCGTGACCTGGGAAGGCACGCACATCAACATCGTCGACACCCCGGGCCACGCGGACTTCGGCGGTGAAGTGGAACGTGCGCTGTCGATGGTCGACGGCGTGGTGCTGCTGATCGACGCGCAGGAAGGCCCGATGCCCCAGACGCGTTTCGTGACCAAGAAGGCACTGGCCCTGGGCCTGAAGCCGATCCTGGTGGTGAACAAGGTCGACAAGCCCGGCGCGAACCCCGACAAGGTGGTCAATGCCGCTTTCGACCTGTTCGACAAGCTCGGTGCGACCGATGAACAGCTCGACTTTCCCGTGGTGTATGCCTCGGGCATCAACGGCTGGTCGTCGCTCGAAGAAGGCGCACCCGGTGAGCAGTGGGGCCCCGATATGTCGGCCCTGTTCAACACCATCTTGAAGCACGTGCCGTCGCAAAAGGGTGATCCGAACGCGCCGCTGCAGCTGCAGATTTCCGCCCTCGACTTCTCGACCTTCGTGGGCCGCATCGGCGTGGGTCGCATCAGCCAGGGCACGCTCAAGCCCATGACCGACGTGCTGGTCATGGAAGGTCCGGACGGCAAGACCGTCAAGGGCCGCGTCAACCAGGTGCTGACCTTCCAGGGCCTGGACCGCGTGCAATCGACCGAAGCCGGCCCCGGCGAAATCGTGCTGATCAACGGCATCGCCGACATCGGCATCGGCGTCACCGTGACCGATAAGGACAAGCCTGCGCCGCTGCCCATGCTCAAGGTCGACGAACCGACCCTGACCATGAACTTCTGCGTGAACACCAGCCCGCTGGCCGGCCGCGAAGGCAAGTTCGTGACCAGCCGTCAGATCTGGGACCGCCTGCAAAAGGAACTGCAGCACAACGTGGCCCTGCGCGTGAGCGAGACCGACGAAGAAGGCATCTTCGAAGTCATGGGCCGCGGCGAACTGCACCTGACCATCCTGCTGGAAAACATGCGCCGCGAAGGCTATGAAATGGCCGTGTCGAAGCCGCGCGTGGTGTTCCGCACCGTGAACGGCGAAAAGCACGAGCCCATCGAATTGGTCACGGCCGACATCGAGGAAACCCACCAGGGTGGCGTGATGCAGGCACTGGGCGAACGCAAGGGCGAGCTGGTCAACATGGAACCGGACGGCCGTGGCCGCGTGCGCCTGGAGTACCGCATTCCGGCGCGTGGCCTGATCGGCTTCACGAACGAATTCCTGAACCTGACGCGTGGCTCGGGCCTCATCAGCAACATCTTCGACAGCTACGAAGCCCACAAGGGCGAGATCGGCAGCCGCAAGAACGGCGTGCTGATCTCGATGGACGACGGTGAAATCTTCACCTACGCGCTGGGCAAGCTGGACGACCGCGGCCGCATGTTCGTGAAGGCGAACGATCCGGTGTACGAAGGCATGATCGTCGGCATCCACAGCCGCGACAACGACCTGGTCGTGAATGCCACGCGAACCAAGCAGCTGACCAACTTCCGCGTGAGCGGCAAGGAAGACGCGATCAAGATCACGCCCCCGATCGACCTCACGCTGGAATACGGCGTCGAGTTCATCGAGGACGACGAGCTGGTCGAAATCACGCCCAAGAGCGTTCGCCTGCGCAAGCGTTTCCTGAAGGAAAGCGACCGCAAGCGCGCCGGCCGCGACACGTCGAACGGCTGATCGCCTTCGATCGGCCATGCGCCTGACGCACGGCGCCGCTGTCGGGCTGATGGTCGTCGTGACCCTCATGTGGGGCACGGCGGGCGTCGTCACGCGGCACCTGGCGCAGGCGCACAGTTTCGAGATCACCTTCTGGCGCAGCCTCTTCACGATGCTGGCGCTGCTGGTGATCTTGCCGCTTTGGCGGGGGCGGGCGGTGTTCTCGCAGCTGCGCCGCGGCGGGCGCTCGCTGTGGATCTCGGGCGTCTGCTGGGCCGTGATGTTCACGGCCTTCATGGTGGCACTGACCCTCACCTCCACCGCGAGCGTGCTGGTCACGATGTCGCTCGGGCCGCTGTTCACCGCACTGGCCGCGCGTCTCTTCATCGGGCACAGGTTGCCTGCACGCACCTGGGCGGCCATCGTGGTCGCCGGGCTGGGCATCGGCTGGATGTACGGCACGCAGCTGCTGGGCGGTGGTGGCGGTTCGCTCGTCGGCACGCTGGTGGCGCTGTGCGTGCCGCTGGCCGGCGCGACGCAATGGACCGTGGTGCAGCATGCGCACGCCAAGGGGCAGGATGTCGACCTGGTGCCTGCGGTGCTGATCGGCGCGACCCTCTCCGCGCTCGTCACCTTGCCGCTGGCCTGGCCGTTCCGTGCCGGGCTGCATGACCTGGGACTGCTGGCCTTCCTAGGTGTCTTTCAGCTGGCGATTCCCTGTGTGCTCTCGGTGCTGTGCGCGCAGGTGCTCAAGGCACCCGAGGTGGCGTTGCTTGCGCTGCTCGAGGTGATCTTCGGCATCGCGCTGGCCTGGCTCGGCGCCGGGGAGGCGCCTGCGGCCAGCGTGCTGACCGGCGGCGTGCTCGTGATCGGGGCGCTGGTGTTCAACGAGCTGCTCGCGCTGCGCGGGCGCCGCACCACGCTGGCGGACAGCGCGCTGCCGGGCGCGCACTGACCTTTCGCCGCCCTCAACGGCCGAAGAGGTACCAGCCGATCACGATCACGACGGCCACCACGATCATTCCGAAGTTGCGCCAGCTGGCTTGCTGGCTGCGCGCGAACTCTTTGAGCATGTCGGCGGTCTCCTGCTCGTCGGCGGCGACGATCGCCTGGGCTTCGTCGAGGATGCGTCGGTGGTCGGCTGCCGTCGCAAAGGCCGGCTCGGCGGCAACACGGGCGCGGAGCGCTTCGAACGGCGTCGTGTCGAGCAGGCCGTCGGTCACCAGCCAGCCCAGCGTGGGGCCCAGGGCGGCGGGCGCGCCGGTCAGGGGCGCAGCACGCAGCGCCAGGTCGCGGGTCTCGGTGTCGATCAGCCCTTCGTTGAATAGCGCGATCACGGCCTCGTGCGTGATGCCGGTCTTGCCGAGGTCCAGCAGGTCGTCCGCGTCGTAGGCGATGTCTTCCGCTTCGGTGAACGCCGCGACGGCCGGCGAGGTGGCTTCGAGGCGTTCCACAGCCGCATCCAGTTCTTCCTCGGCGATCAGGTTCTTGAGGCGCATCCAGGCCAGCGCATGCGCGGGGCCGGGAATCAGTGGCAGGGCGGGGGCCTCGGGATGCGCGAGCGCGGCATCGTGCTGCGCGTCGGTGATGAGGCCGTGGGACACAAGCGCGTGGAAGGCATCCGGGTGGGTGTCGGCAAAAGTCATCGGGCCATTCTGCCGTGCACCATGAAAAAAGCCCCGGCGCAGGCCGAGGCTTTCGTGGGTGGGGGCGCCGGTCAGGCCGGCGCCATCACGTCGACCGCATCAGGGACGGGCGACTTTCCAGGCACCGTTGGCCACGCCGTCGCCGGTCTTGTCGCCGGCCTTGGTGTCCTTGGCCCAGTAGTACAGCGGCCAGCCCTTGTAGGCCCATTGCTTCTTGCCGTCTTCACGCACGATGATGGTGTAGCCGCCCATGGGCTTGGCGGCGTCGGCCACCGCGAGCGGCGGCCAGTTGGTGGCGCACTGGCCGTTGCAGGCGGAGGTACCGGCATTGGCGGTGTCGCGGGCGAAGGTGTAGAGCGTCATGCCGTTCGGGCCGACCAGCACGCCGTCGGCGGTGCGGGTGGGCGTGTCGGGCGCTCCAGCGGTCTTGGTGGACATGCCGCCGCAGCCGGCGAGCAGTGCCGCTGCGAGGATCGAGGCGCTGAGCAATTTCATGCAGTTTCTCCTTCAGTTGAAAAATCAATCGCGAAAACAAGCCAGGTGAATGCGCGAACCGGCAGTTTATGCCGTCGCTACGATAACTCGCGGTAGGCCAGGGTCGCGAGTCTCAGTAGCGCATCGCGCGGCAGGCGACCGGCCACGGCATAGCCGAAACCCCGGTCGACCCAGTAGAAGCTCGGCACGGCGCCGTCCGAGGCAAAACGGAAGGCGGTTTCGCGCGCGGCAGCGGCGTCTGCGGCCTGCGCGTCGAGCGTGCCGATGTAGAGAGTGATGCGTTCGCCCGCCGCGTCCTCGAACATGAACTGCGCGCGCGCGCCGGTTTCGCCGGGCAGCAGGCGTCCGCCGACCAGCCTGTAGCCGAGTGAGGACAGGTCGGGCACCTTGAGCGGGTGGTCGAGGCGCTTGGACAGCCACTGCACCAGGTGCTGCTGCTCGGTGGCGGCCACTTCAACGGGGTGCCGCTTCTCGGGGGTGTAGACGACGTGGGCCACCGAGGCGTCGCGCACGAACTCGCGCACGGCCGGTGCGCGCGCCAAGGAGGCACCGGCCGCGCGCGGCGCGCTCGACCACTGGGCATTGCCGAGCCAGCCGGCCGCGAAGGCGACCAGCAGGCCGGCGGCCATGCCGCCCCAGCGCAGCCAGGGGGTCGAGCGACCGGCCTCGGCACGGCGCCGTTCGAGCACGCCCATCAGCGGCGCGGGCACGGGTTCGTCGAGCAGGCCGCCGTGCAGCCGGCGCAAGGCGTCGCGCTGGGCATGCCAGGCCGCCACGCGGGCGGCCACGGCCGGATCGCGCGCCAGCGCATCCTCGACCGCCTCGCGGCGTTCGGGCGGCAACTGGCCGTCGACCCAGGCGTGCAGCTCGTCGTCGGTGGGGGGCAGGGTGGGGCGGTTCATGGCGGGTGCTTCACGTCACTTGAGGCGGCGCAGGCCGGAGCGGCTGGTCGCGGCGGCGCCGTCCATCAGCTCCTGCAGGCGAAGGCGGGCGCGCGAGAGGCGCGACATCACGGTGCCGATCGGAATGCCGAGCACCTTCGCCACCTCGGCGTAGGACAGGTCTTCGAGTGTCACCAGCAGCAGCACGGCGCGTTGCTCCTCGGGCAGTTGCATCAGGCAGCGCTGCAGGTCGAGGCCCAGGCTCGGGTCGGCGCCGCCTTGCAGCTGCTCGGGTGCTACATCCTCCAGCGGCACGACCGCATGCGGTGGCGGCCGGCGGCGCACCTGGCTGGCGAAGAGGTTGTGCATGACCGTGAAGAGCCAGGCGCGCAGGTCGGTGCCCACCACCCAGAGCCGCCACTTGCCGCAAGCGCGCTCGAGCGTGTCCTGCACCAGGTCGTCGGCCGCCCAGGCATTGCCCGTGAGCGCACGCGCATAGCGGCGCAAGCTCGGGATGTGCTCGACCAGCAGGCGGGCGTCCATGGGTAGGCCGGGAGCCTGTCCGACTCAGGGCTTGGCGGTTTTCCAGGTGCCGTTGACGCCGTCGCCGGTCTTGTCGCCCGGCTTGGTGTCCTTCACCCAGTAGTACAGCGGCCAGCCCTTGGCGGCCCATTGCTTCTTGCCGTCGTCGCGGGTGACGATGGTGAAGTCGCCGCTGGGCTTGTCGCTGTCGGCCGCCATGAAGGGCGGCCAGTTGGTGGCACAGCCGCCGTTGCAGGCCGACTTGCCGCTGCCGGCCGTGTCCTTGTCGAAGGTGTAGAGCGTCATGCCGTTCGCACCGACCAGCGCGCCATCGGCGGCCTTGGGCTGGGCGAACGCGGGGAGGGCGAGCAGGCTGCCGAGCAGTGCGGCGGCGATGCCGACGGAAGACATGCGAAGAGGCGACATGGAAAGACTCCTGGGTTGATGGCATCGAGGATCGATGACACCGCACAAACGCCCGCAGAGCGCGTTTTATTCCATGCCGCCCAAAAAAAGAAAAATCAGCGGTTGCGGCTCTTCATCGCGCGCTCGACTTCGCGCTTGCCTTCGCGGTCCTTGATCGTGTCGCGCTTGTCGTGCTCGGCCTTGCCCTTGGCGAGCGCGATCTCGCACTTCACCTTGCCGGCCTTCCAGTGCAGGTTCAGCGGCACCAGTGTGTAGCCCTTTTGTTCGACCTTGCCGACGAGGCGCTTGATCTCTTCCTTGTGCAGCAGCAACTTCTTGGTGCGGACCGAATCAGGATTGACGTGCGTCGAGGCGCTCTTGAGCGGGTTGATCTGGCAGCCGACCACGAACAGCTCGCCGTCGCGGATCACCACGTAGCCGTCGGTCAGCTGCACCTTGCCTTCGCGCAGCGACTTGACTTCCCAGCCCTCGAGGACCATGCCGGCCTCGAAGCGTTCTTCGAAGAAATAGTTGTAGGCGGCCTTCTTGTTGTCGGCGATGCGGGAGGAGGTGTCTTGTTTCTTGGTGGCCATGGCTCGAGAAGTTGGGGGCGCATGGCTTCAATACAATCCGTCGCGCACGCTGTGCCGATTCTATGAAAACAGTCCACAAGTCCGTCCTCATCTGGTACAGCGCCGAAGAAATGTACGCGCTCGTCACCGATGTGGCGAAGTACCCGCAGTTTCTGCCTTGGTGCGACAAGTCGCGCGTCATCGAGCAGGACGAGGGCGGCATGACCGCCGAAGTCGGCCTGGCCTTCGCCGGGCTGCACCAGAGTTTCACCACCCGCAACACGCACATCGCAGGCCGCGAGGTGCAGCTGAAGCTGGTCGACGGGCCGTTCTCCAACCTCGACGGCACCTGGAAATTCCACCCCGTGGGCGAGCAGGGCGAACGCGCCTGCCGCGTCGAGCTGCAGATGAGCTACGGTTTCAGCAACTTCGCGCTGCAGGCGCTGGTGGGGCCGGTGTTCGACACCATCGCCTCGAGCCTGGTCGAAGCCTTCGTCAAGCGCGCCGAACAGGTCTACGGCGAAGGCTGATGGCCGATCGCCGCATCGAGGTCACGCTGAGCTGTTCGCCGGCGGCGCGCGAGGTGTTCGAGCAGGTCCTGCAGCTCGCGCCCGGCACCGCGGTGGCCGAGGCGGTGAAGGCCAGCGCGCTCATGCAGCGCTTCCCCGACCTGGACTGGCGACATGCCATGACGCCGGGCATCTGGGGCCGGCCGGTGGCGTGGGAGCAGCCGTTGAAGGACGGCGACCGCATCGAGCTGTGCCGTCCGCTCACGGTCGATCCGAAGGTGGCGCGCCGTGAGCGCTTCCAGCGCCAGGGGGCACGCGGTACGGGGCTGTTCGCGAACAAGCGCAAGGGCGGCAAGGACGGCTACTGAGCGGCCGTCGCGGGCTTACTTGCAGTCGCTGTCGATGACCGTTTGAGCGCGCTTTTGCGCGTCGGCGCGTGCGGCGTCGTCCATGAATTCACGCTCGCCCTTGGCATTGACCTTGGCGATGCGGATGCCGCTGTCGATGGTGTTCTTGTTCTCGCGTGCACGGGCGCAGTTGTCGGCCTTGGCCTTGGCGATCTTGGCCGCTTCAGCCGCTTCCTTGGCCTTCTGCTCGGCCTCGGCCTTCTTGGTCTTTTCCTCGAGTTCCTTGTCCACGCCCGTGGGCTTGGGCGGCGGCGCGGCCTTGGGGGCTGCGGCCGTCTCGCTGCTTCCCTCGGGGGCCGGCGTGACCGGGGCGGGCGCACGGGCCGACGGCGAGGGGCCGGCGCGTCGCAGGATGTTCTTCTCGGGGATGTCGGTGGGCGGCGGCTGGTCGCTGAAGACCTTCTTGCCGCTGTTGTCGACCCATTGCCATTGCGCGCTCGCCGAGAGCGGCAGCGCGCACGCGCAACCCAGTACCAGCCAATGCAGGAGATTCATGCGCGGAGTTTAGCCGGGCCTTACTTTTTGCAACATCCGGAATAGGCGGTTTTGCAACGGTCAAAAAGAACCCGCGCCGGCGAAGCGGGCGAGGGCCTCGTTACAATCCGTCTTTTGGAGCCTCACCCATGCGCCTTCTCGGCAAAGCGCTCACCTTCGACGACGTGTTGTTGGTGCCAGCATTCTCCCAAGTCCTGCCCAAGGACACGTCTCTCGCCACCAAGTTCTCCCGCAACATCACGCTGAACCTGCCGCTCGTCTCGGCGGCCATGGACACCGTGACCGAAGCCCGCCTCGCGATCGCCATCGCGCAGGAGGGTGGCATCGGCATCGTGCACAAGAACCTCACCGCGCAGCAACAGGCCGCCGAAGTGGCCCGCGTCAAGCGCTACGAGTCGGGCGTGTTGCGCGACCCGGTGGTGATCACGCCGACGCACTCCGTGCGCCAGGTGATGGCACTGTCCGACCAGCTCGGCATCTCGGGTTTCCCGGTGATCGACGGCGGCAAGGTCGTCGGCATCGTCACGGGGCGCGACCTGCGCTTCGAGAACCGCTACGACGTGCCCGTCAGCGAAATCATGACGCAGCGCGACCGGCTCATCACCGTGCCCGACGGCACCACGCTGGCCGAGGCCAAGGCGCTGCTGAACAAGCACAAGCTCGAGCGCCTGCTGGTCATCAACGGCGACTGGGAGCTCAAGGGCCTCATCACCGTCAAGGACATCACCAAGCAGACCAGCTTCCCCAATGCCGCACGCGACGCCAACGGCCGCCTGCGCGTGGGCGCGGCGGTCGGCGTGGGTGACGGCACCGAAGAGCGCGTCGAAGCCCTGGTGAAGGCCGGCGTCGACGCCATCGTGGTCGACACCGCCCACGGCCACAGCGCCGGCGTGATCGAGCGCGTGCGCTGGGTCAAGAAGAACTATCCGCAGGTCGACGTCATCGGCGGCAACATCGCCACCGGCGACGCGGCGCGTGCGCTGGCCGACGCCGGCGCCGATGCCGTCAAGGTCGGCATCGGCCCGGGCTCCATCTGCACGACCCGTATCGTGGCCGGCGTGGGCGTGCCGCAGATCATGGCGGTCGACAGCGTCGCCACCGCGCTGCAGGGCACGGGCATTCCGCTGATCTCCGACGGCGGCGTGCGCTACTCAGGCGACATCGCCAAGGCGATCGCCGCCGGCGCGAGCACCGTGATGATGGGCAGCATGTTCGCCGGCACCGAAGAGGCGCCGGGCGAAATCGTGCTGTACCAGGGTCGCAGCTACAAGAGCTACCGCGGCATGGGCTCCATCGGCGCGATGCAGCAGGGCAGTGCCGACCGGTACTTCCAGGAATCGACCACCGGCAACCCCAACACCGACAAGCTCGTGCCCGAAGGCATCGAAGGCCGAGTGCCCTACAAGGGTTCGATCGTCTCCATCGTCTACCAGATGGCCGGCGGCGTGCGGGCCAGCATGGGCTACTGCGGCTGCGCGACCATCGAGGACATGCAGAACAAGGCCGAGTTCGTCGAGATCACCACGGCCGGCATCCGTGAGAGCCACGTCCACGACGTGCAGATCACGAAGGAAGCCCCGAACTACCGCGCCGAGTAAGCCTAATCTGGCCAGACATTGAAAGTCAGGCCAGACTCGCCTTAAAATTTGGGCTAGATTCAAATTTTCTGGCCCAAATGCAATCCATCGGCATCGCTGAAGCCAAGAACAACTTCTCGGCCCTGATCGACCTGGTCGAAACGGGCGAGGAGGTTCGCATCACCCGCCACGGCAAGGAAGTCGTGCGCATGCTGCCGGTGCGCCGCAAACCCGTCATCACCGACGAGCAGATCGCCCGCGAGCTCGGGCAGATCGACGCGCTGCACGCCACCATCCAGCCCGGCCCCACGACCCGCGAGCTCCTGGACCAGGGACGCCAGCCATGACCGCCTTCGTCATGGACGCTTCGGTCACCGCCGCGTGGCTGCTGCCCGACCAGGCCAGCGAACACACCCGCAGGCTCTACGCCGCCATCCGCCGCGACGAGGTCGAGCCGCAGGCGCCCAATGCCTGGCAATGGGAGTGCGCCAACATCCTTGCCAACGGCGTGCGCAGCGGCCGCATCCCTGCGTCGGCCGTCGAAGGCCTGTGGAGCGTGCTCGACGCCATCCGCCACCGCGTGGAGCTGCACGACCTCGCGCCGGCCCAGCACAAGGCCGTGCTCGCCGTGGCCATCGACGCGGGCGTCTCGCTCTACGATGCGGGCTACCTCTGGCTCGCCAAATCGCTCAACCTTCCGCTCGCCACCTTCGACGAGCACCTCATCCAGGCGGCGCCGCATGCAGGCGTCAAGCTGTTCGACATTTCAACGCTCTGAGTCCTTTCGCCATGCAACACGACAAGATCCTCATCCTCGACTTCGGCTCGCAAGTCACCCAGCTCATCGCACGCCGCGTGCGCGAAGCGCACGTGCTCAGCGAAGTGCATCCCTGCGACGTGACCGACGAATGGGTGCGCGAATACGCCGCCGACGGCCACCTCAAGGGCGTGATCCTCTCGGGCAGCCACGCCAGCGTGTACGAAGAGACCACCGACAAGTGCCCGCAAGCCGTGTTCGACCTCGGCATCCCGGTGCTCGGCATCTGCTACGGCATGCAGACCATGGCGCACCAGCTCGGCGGCAAGGTCGAAGGCGGCCACAAGCGCGAGTTCGGCTTCGCCGCCGTGCGCGCCCATGGCCACACGGCGCTGCTGAAGGACATTGCCGACTTCACCACGCCCGAAGGCCACGGCATGCTCAACGTGTGGATGAGCCATGGTGACAAGGTCACCGAGCTGCCGCCCGGCTTCAAGCTCATGGCCAGCACCGACAGCTGCCCCATCGCCGGCATGGCCGACGAGGCGCGCCGCTACTACGCGCTGCAGTTCCATCCTGAAGTCACGCACACGGTGCAGGGCAAGGCCATCATCGACCGCTTCGTGCTCGGCATCTGCGAAGCCAAGCCCGACTGGGTCATGCGCGACCACATCGCCGAAGCCGTGCAGAAGATCCGCGAGCAGGTGGGCGACGAAGAAGTCATCCTGGGCCTGTCGGGCGGTGTCGATTCGAGCGTGGCCGCCGCGCTCATCCACCGCGCCATCGGCGACCAGCTGACCTGCGTGTTCGTCGACCACGGCCTCTTGCGCCTGAACGAAGGCGACATGGTCATGGAAATGTTCGAAGGCAAGCTGCACGCGAAGGTCATCCGCGTCGATGCCAGCGACCTGTTCCTGGGCAAGCTCGCCGGCGTGAGCGACCCCGAAGCCAAGCGCAAGATCATCGGCGGCGAGTTCGTCACTGTGTTCAAGCAAGAGGCTGCCAAGCTCAAGGCGGGCGACGGCGGCCACAAGGGCGCGACCTTCCTGGCGCAAGGCACCATCTACCCCGACGTCATCGAGTCGGGCGGCGCCAAGAGCAAGAAGGCCGTCACCATCAAGAGCCACCACAACGTGGGCGGCCTGCCCGAGCAGCTCGGCCTGAAGCTGCTCGAACCGCTGCGCGACCTGTTCAAGGACGAAGTGCGCGAACTCGGCGTGGCCCTGGGCCTGCCGCCCGAGATGGTCTACCGCCATCCGTTCCCCGGCCCGGGCCTGGGCGTGCGCATCCTGGGCGAAGTGAAGAAGGAATACGCCGACCTGCTGCGCCGCGCCGACGCGATCTTCATCGAAGAGCTGGGCAACTTCACCGACGCTGAAACTGGCAAGACCTGGTACGACCTCACGAGCCAGGCCTTCACCGTGTTCCTGCCCGTGAAGAGCGTGGGCGTGATGGGCGACGGCCGCACCTACGACTACGTCGTCGCGCTGCGCGCCGTGCAGACCAGCGACTTCATGACCGCCGACTGGGCCGAGCTGCCGTACGCGCTGCTCAAGAAAGTGTCGGGCCGCATCATCAACGAGGTGCGCGGCATCAACCGCGTGACCTACGACGTGTCGAGCAAGCCGCCGGCGACGATCGAGTGGGAGTGATGTCCCGAACTACCAAAGGCGCCGTGAGGCGCCTTTTCTTTGTCCCGATGCAGGCTTGAGGGCGGACGGCGTGAGATTTGCCGGAGGGGGGTCAATGAAACGAAGAAATAGCCAGGCATCTGCAACTACTGCTCTGCCTGCTGCAATGGACCGTCAGAGCGAGACGGCGAGCGTCCCTGGGCGGAGCCTGACGGTCTTGCGAACGATTGCGGACGGCTATCCATGGAAGACGGTCGGATTCATTGCGTTCCTCGTCGGCTGCGGAGCTCTCTATGGCTATTTCGTTTCGATCGACTACGTTCCGCCGGACCTGATGGGCATCATGGCATTGGGGTCCATTGCAGCTCTGTGGCTCTTTCTCATCTGGTCATGCATGACCATCGTGCTGTTCGGAACTGCGGCTGTCATCGCGGCCTACGAAGTAAAGAGGCTCAGTCGGTTGACGATTTTTATCGGACAGTGGGCGTCCACCTTGTGTCTGGCCGCATGGGTGTTTCGTACATTTGATTGGTGGGGACTCGTTGCCGTCGCGGGTGGAGTGGCGGCAGCAGGCACCATCTATCGGCTGTTTCGAGAGAAGCCGAGACGATCTCCGTTGGATTTCTTCATGGCGGCCGCCGCAATTTTTCTCGGAGCCTCTTTCCTGCCCATGGGCGCGTACTTGGCGATCGACACCACTGGCGTCTTCAGGAACCCGCCCGACAGTTGGATCGACTGGCGCTTCGTCGCCTTTCCTGTGCTACTTGTTGCCTTGATGCTGGCGAACACCTTCGCAGCGAATGCCAATGCGCACGTCAACGCGATAGTCGTTTGGGGCGGTTGTCTTTTGGCGACCGCTGCAGTCTTCCTTGCACTCGGCGGACCTGCATACATCGGCACTGTGATCGCAGAAAGGGTCGGCTTGCGTTTGCCAGGCGTTTCAACCCTCAGTGTCTCGAAAGAAACTTGCTTGCGCGTGGTTGCAGCGATTCAACCCAAGGTCGTTCCCTCGGGCGGAAGTGATGTGCTGCCATGCGATGAGGTCTTGAATCTGATTCGTGCGGAAGTGCAACTGAGGTGGAGTGGCCGGTGGCTATTGGCAGTGAAAGAGATCAAGGGAACAAGAGTCCGAGTGGATGCGCCTCGAGTGACTATTCCTGATGATGGCACTCAACTTGTCATTCGATCGAAATCGGCGGCCTCATGACGCTGCTGACTCCTGAAACAGAAAAGCGCCGTACGGCGCTTTTCTGTTTGCTTCGGTAGACCTCTGGAAATCAGAAGTTCGCCTTCAAACCCACCGTGAACATCCCGCCCTTGGCCTGCTTCGACAGCTTGCCGAAGTAGTCGTAGTCGGCGGTGATCGCGAGGTTCTGCGTCATGCGGTATTCGGCGCCGACACCGACCATCAGGCCCGTGCCGCTGCCCGAAATACGCTGATTGGCCGGGGCCCACTTGTTGTCGCCGGAGATGCGTCCGCGTGCCACGCCGAGGCGGCCGTTGAGGGCGAAGGCGTCGCCCAGCGGCATGCGGGCGGTGGCGGCGGCGTAAAAGACCTGGCCGGTGCCGGTCTGCAGCCTGGAGCCGCCGTAGGCCGAGCTCCACTGGCTCACGCTGCCGAGGCGGGCGTAGCCGGCTTCCACGCCGAAGTGCTCGGTCAGGCGGTAGCCGCCATACAGCTTGTACGACGTGCCGCTCTTGTCGGCCTTCTTGCCGCCCCATGGCACGGGCACGGGGGCGTTTTTCGAGGACGACAGGCTGTAGCTGGAGCGGCCGATGGCGCCGCCGACATACAGCCCGGTGTCCTTGTCGAGACCGGCGGCGAAGGCGCCGACGGAGGCGGTGCCGAGCCAGAGGGCTGCGAGTGCGAGGCGGGTTTGCGTTTTCGTCAAGATGAAATCCTGTTGGTTGATTGAGCGATTGATTGAATGAATGCGTGGAGGGGCGGCGTGTCGTTGTTCGCCTTGCCGCCACCGTCCGACGATTCTCAAAAACCAAGCTGAAGGCGAGCTTCGCGTTTGCTGAAGGCCTCATGAAGGGCCCCTGCCATGGGAGATGATCGACATATGTCAGCTCAGCTTCTTCTTCCCGGAATCGATCCCCCGCCGCGGCCCCTGCCGCGGCCGCGCGGCACCCAGGCCCCTCGCAAGGCGCCGCTGCCGCACTCGCTTTTCTTTGCACTGCTTCCCACCCCGCAAGACGCCGAAACCATCGCCGCGCTCGGTGCGCGCATGAACTCCCAACACGCCCTGAAGGGCACGGTGGTCGAGGCGCAGCGCCTGCATGTCACGCTGTTCGACCTCGGCAACCACGACCAGGTGCCGGCCGACAAGGTAGCCCAGGCATCGACCGCGGCCGCCGCGGTGTCCGTGCCGGCGCTCGATGTCGTTTTCGAAAAGTCGATGAGCTACGCGAAAGGCGCGCTGGTGCTGTGCGCCGACGACGAGGCCAACGTCGCGGCGCTGCGCGTGTTCAGGCAACGCCTGGGCGAGGCGTTGGCCGATGTCGGCCTGAAGCCCGCGCGCGCGTTCACGCCGCACATGACCGTCGCCTATGCGCGGCGCAAGCTCGAAAAGCACGCGCTCGAAGCGCCTGCCCGGTGGACCGCCCATTCGCTGGTGCTCATCGACAGCCACGTGGGCGAGGGCGTGCACGAGGTGCTGGGCCGCTGGCCCGCCTAGGCGCCGTCCTGATCGGCAAAGGTGTCGAACAGCAGCCCGCGCAGCCACTGGTTGCCCGGGTCGCGGTGCACCTTCGCGTGCCAGAACAGGTTGATCGCGATCTGCGGCAGCGCCACGGGGTGCGGTCGCCACACCAGGCCGAAGGGCTCGGCGATGCTGCGCGCCAGCCGCTCGGGCACGGTCGCGATCATTTCGCTCGACTGCAGGATGTGGCCGATGGCCACGAAGTGCGGCACCTTGAGCCGGATGCGGCGCTGGATGCCCTGCGCCGCCATCACGTCGTCGGCCTTGCCATGGCCCGTGCCGGCGGCCTGCACCTGCACATGGTCGGCCGCGCTAAAGTCCTTCAGTGACACGCTGCGCTTGCGCGCCAGCGGGTGCGTACCCGCGAACAGGCACACATAACGCTGCAGGAACAGCCGGCGCTGGAACACGCCCGACTTGAGCTGCGGCAGCAGGCCGATGGCGATGTCGACATGGCCGGCCTCCAGGTCGTCGCGCAGGTGGGTCGCGGTGTTGTTGCGCAGCGTGCTGATGGTCACGCCCGGCGCGGCGGCCGAGAGCGTTTCCATGAGGCGCGGCGTGAAGTAGATCTCGCCGATGTCGGTCATGGCGAGCGTGAAGCTGCGCGTGCTCGTGGCGGGGTCGAACACCACCTGCTGGTTGAGCGCCGTGTGCAGCGCGCCCATGGCGTAGGCCACCGGCTCGGCCAGCTGCAGCGCGAAGGGCGTGGGCTCCATGCCGCGTGCGGTGCGCAGAAAAAGCTCGTCGCCCAGCAGCTTGCGCAGGCGCGCCAGCGCGTTGCTGATGGCGGGTTGCGACAGGCCCAGCGACTCGGCCACGGCCGACACGCGCTTCTCAGCCAGCATGCGGTCGAACACCAGCAGCAGGTTGAGGTCGATGTCCTTGAGTTGCATGGCGCACCTTTATTCATGCCGGTGATACAGCCGATTCACCAGATTCTATTGGTCAATCGGAAGAGGCCGCGCATCATCCGTGCCCAGAGACAAGCCGGCCCTGCCGCCGGCGCGAGAAAAAGAGAGCCCGACGATGGACCTGCACATTCACCCCCTTGCCCGCACCCTCGAGGTCCGCCCCGGCGCGAACCTGCTCGAGGTGCTGCGCGAGCACCAGGTGCCGGTGTCGTACAGCTGCATGTCGGGGCGCTGCGGCACCTGCCGCTGCAAGGTGGTGTCGGGGCAGCTGCTCGACGGCGGCCAGGACGCGATCCGGCCCGACGGGCAGGGCGAGCGCTACGTGCTGGCCTGCCAGAGCACGCTGACCGAAAGCTGCACCATCGAGATTCCCGAGCCCGACGAGGTGGTGGTGCACCCGGCGCGCGTGCTCAAGGCCACGGTCACGGGCATCGACGTGCTCACGCACGACATCCGCCGTCTGCGCCTCAAGCCCAACAAGCCGCTGGCGTTCTCGCCGGGCCAGTACGCGCAGCTGCAGTTCGGCCCCGAGCTGGCGCGCCCGTACTCGATGGCCGGGCTGAGCCGCGACGCGGAGCTCGAATTCCACGTACGCCGCGTGCCGGGTGGCCGCGTCACCGCCCACATCTTCGAACAACTGCGCGTGGGCGACACGGTGCGCGTGAGCGGCCCGCTGGGCACTGCCTACCTGCGCACCAAGCACCGCGGGCCGATGCTCTGCGCGGCGGGCGGCACGGGGCTCGCGCCCATCCTGTCGATCGTGCGCGGCGCGGTCGCGGCGGGGCTGATGCAGCCGATCCATCTCTACCTCGGCGTGCGTTCCGACGCCGACGTGTACGGCCTGCCCGAGCTGCGCGAGTTGCAGGCGCAGCATCCGGGCCTGAAGGTGCACGTCGTGGTGGTCGCCGGCCCCGCGCGCGACGGCCAGCGGCTGGGGCTCATCACCGACGCGATCCGCGCCGACCTGCCCGCGGGGCTCGACGGCTGGCGTGCCTACCTGTGCGGCTCGCCACCGATGGTGGAGGCCGCAAGCCGGCTGGTGCAGGCACACGGCCTGGCGCCCGAGCAGACGCATGCCGATGCCTTCTACCTGCAAGGCACCTGAAGAACCGAACAAGAGAAAAGGAGACCCGATGACCACGCCAGCCGTCTTCCCCATCGAACTGCACTGGGAGAGCGAGAAGACCAGCCGCATTCCCTTCATGGCCTACACCGACGAGGCCCTGCACAAGAAGGAACTGCAGCGCTTCTTCTACGACAAGCACTGGTGCTATGTCGGCCTCGAAGCCGAGATCCCGAACCCGGGCGATTTCAAGCGCACCGCCATCGGCGAGCGCTCGGTCATCCTGTCGCGCGACGAAGAAGGCGCCATCCACGTGTTCGAGAACGTCTGCGCGCACCGCGGCATGCAGTTCTGCCGCGAGCGCCACGGCAACAAGAAGGAGTTCGTCTGCCCGTATCACCAGTGGAACTACACGCTCAAGGGTGACCTGCAGGGCGTGCCGTTCCGCCGTGGCGTGAAGCAGGATGGCAAGGTCCACGGCGGCATGCCGGCCGACTTCAAGACCGAGGACCACGGCCTGAACAAGCTCAAGGTCGCGTCGCGCGGCGGCGTGGTGTTCGCGTCGTTCGACCACGACATCGAATCGTTCGAAGATTTTCTCGGCCCCGACATCCTTCATTACTTCGACCGCCTGTTCGACGGCCGCAAGCTCACCATCCTGGGCTACAGCCGCCAGCGCATTCCGGGCAACTGGAAGCTCATGCAGGAGAACATCAAGGACCCGTACCACCCCGGCCTGCTGCACACCTGGTTCGTGACCTTCGGGCTCTGGCGCGCCGACAACAAGTCGGAGCTGAAGATGGACGCGCACGGCCGTCACGCCGCCATGATCTCCACGCGCGGCAGCGCCGGCAAGGCCGCGCAGGTGACGCAGGTGTCGAGCTTCAAGGAGAGCATGCAGCTCAAGGACCCGCGCTTTCTGGACATCGTGCCCGAGCCCTGGTGGGGCGGGCCAACGGCGGTGATGATGACGCTGTTCCCCAGCCTCATCCTGCAGCAGCAGGTCAACAGCGTGTCGACGCGCCACATCCAGCCCGTGGGCCACGACGCCTTCGATTTCGTCTGGACGCATTTCGGCTTCGAGGACGACACGCCCGAGATGACGCAGCGTCGCCTGCGCCAGGCCAACCTGTTCGGGCCGGCGGGCTTCGTGTCGGCCGACGACGGCGAGGTGATCGAGTTCTCGCAGGAAGGCTTCGAGCAGAAGCCCTACCACCGCACGCTGGCCGAGCTCGGCGGGCGCGAGGTGGAGAACACCGACCACATGGTGACCGAGACGCTGATCCGCGGCATGTACCGCTACTGGCGCGAAGTGATGGAGGCCGCATGAGCACGCTCGACACCGCCACCTACCTCGACCTGTCGCGCCTGTATGCGGCCTACGCGCACGCCGTCGATTCGGGCGACTGGGACCTGTGGCCCGCGTTCTTCACCGAGCAGTGCAGCTACCGCCTGCAGCCGCGCGAGAACCACGAACGCGGCCTGCCGCTGGCCACGCTCTCGTTCGAAAGCCGGGGCATGCTCGAAGACCGCGTCTACGGCATCAAGGAGACGCTGTTCCACGACCCGTACTACCAGCGCCACGTGGTGGGCCTGCCGCTGGTACACCGCGTCGACGACTACGGCACCATCCACAGCGAGGCCAACTACGCAGTGTTCCGCACCAAGCTCGACGGGCCGTCGACCGTGTTCAATGTCGGCCGCTACATCGACAAGGTCGTGCAGACCCCCGAGGGCTTGAAGTTCGCGTCGCGCCTGTGCGTGTTCGACAGCGAAATGATCCCGAACTCCATCATTTACCCCATCTGAAATAGAGCCATGCCAGAAAAAGAACCAGAGACCCACGGTGCCCCGTTGCGCCGCTTCACCGACCCGGCCTACGTGCCGCTGTGCGCCAACCTCGCTGAAGTGCGAGAGAACATCGACCGGCTCGACCGCCAGATCGTCGCGCTGCTGGCCGAGCGCGGCCGCTACGTGAAGGACGCCGCGCGCTTCAAGCGCGACGCCTTCCAGGTGTCGGCGCCGCGGCGCCAGCAGGAGGTGATCGACAAGGTGAAGGCGCTCGCCGAGAAGGAGGGCGCCTACCCGGAGGTGGTCGAGGCCGCCTACCGCGCGCTCATCGCGGGCTTCATCGCGCGCGAGCAGCAGGACCATCTGGGCATGGCCGACGTGGAGGTGCAGCCATGACGCGCGCACGCCTCTTCGTCGCCTTCACCGCCGTGGCCATGGCCACGGCTGCCCATGCGCAGGAATGGCCGCAGCGCCCCGTGCGCATCGTGGTGCCGTTCGCGGCGGGCTCGTCGCCCGACATCCTGGCGCGCATCGTCAACGACAAGCTCGCGGCGCGCATCGGCCAGCCGCTCATCGTCGAGAACAAGCCCGGCGCGGGCGGCAACAGCGGCACCGACTCCGTCTCGAAGGCGCAGCCCGACGGCTACACCTTCCTGCTGTCGGTGAACGCGCCGCTGGTCTACAACACCATCCTCTACAAGAACCTGCCGTACGACCCGTTCAAGGACCTCGTGCCCGTGTCGCTGGCCGCGACCACGCCGAACGTCTGCGCGGTCTCCAATTCGATGGGCGTCGATTCGGTCAAGGGCTGGCTGGCGGCGATGAAGAAGAACCCCGGCAAGTTCAACTTCGCCTCGACCGGCAACGGCTCGATCTCGCACCTGGGCGTGGAGCTCATCAAGGCCAAGACGCAGTCGTTCGCGGTGCACATCCCGTACGCGTCGTCGGGCCAGGCCGTCACGGCCATCGTGCAGGGCGACGTGCAGTACGCCTGCCTGCCGCCGGTCACGGTGATGCCGCAGGCCAAGGCTGGCCGCCTCAAGGCGCTGGCCGTCACCTCGGCCGAGCGCTCGGCGCTGCTGCCCGAGCTGCCGACGTTGCGTGAGTCGGGCCTGCCCGACATCCAGGCCGTGCCATGGTTCGCCTACATGGCGCCCAAGGGCACGCCGAACGACGTGGTGCAGCGCATGAGCCGCGAGATCGCTGCCACGCTGAAAGACCCCGACACGGTCAAGCGCCTGCAGACCGCGTACTTCGACCCCGTGGGCAGCACGCCCGAAGGCCTGTCGAAGTTCATGGACGAGGAACTGCGCCGCTGGAAGCCGGTGATCGACCGCGCCGGCCTCAAGCCCGATTGAGAAAAGGGAGCACACGATGAGCACGATGACCTGGGTCGACGCCGCGGCGGTCGACGACGTTCCCGCCGACGACGTGGTCGGCATCGAGGTGCAGGGGCGCGACATCGCGCTGTACGGCACCGACGACGGCATCCACGCCACCGACAACATCTGCACGCACGGCCATGCGCGGCTGTGCGACGGTTTTCTCGAAGGCCACGAGATCGAATGCCCGCTGCACCAGGGCCGCTTCGACGTGCGCAGCGGCAAGGCCATGTGCGCGCCGCTCACCGAAGACCTGCGCACCTACCCGGTGAAGATCGAGGGCGGGCGGGTGTTCCTGGCGTTCGAAGGCTGAACTGTTCTGCCTGCGGCGGGCGTGATCTGTATCGGTTCGCGCCGGACCGGTTGGCGACAATGGCGGCCCGTTTTCCTGGACATCCGATGACAGAACCACACAGCCGCGACCAGATCGCCGACCTGATTGCCGCCGAACTGGGCCATAGCTTCGACGGCGAGATCCTGGCCGGTGGCCATTACGTGCCGCTGGTGCGCGACGGCCGCACCGTCTACCTCAGCGGCCAGGTGCCGCGCGTGGGCACCACGGTGGTCGTCACCGGCCGCGTGGGCGATGCGGTGTCGCTCGACACCGCGCGCGAAGGCGCCCAGATCTGCGCGCTGCGCAGCCTCGCGTTGCTGCGCCGCGCACTCGGCTCGCTCGATGCGGTCGAGAAGGTGCTGCGCGTGGGCGTGTTCGTGCAGTGCACCGCCGACTTCACGCAGCAAAGCGAGGTGGCCGATGCCGCGTCCGACCTGCTGCACCGTGTGTTCGGCGAAGCCGGCGTGCATGTGCGCACGGCGGTCGGCGTCTATGCGCTGCCGAAGAATGCGACGGTCGAGGTCGAGATGACTGTCTCGGCTATTGACGCGGCCTGAGCCTGCCGCGTCAGCCGCGTTCGCGGCGCGCGGGTTCGCTGCGGTGCAGGTGCACCGCCAGCGTGTCGCGCGGCGGGCGCACCGCGCATTGCGCCAGCAGCCGGCCGGCTTCGCCCCGGTGGTAGCCGTTGTGCGTCACGACATGGGCCAACATCTCTTCGCGCGTCATGCGACCTTTGTCGCCGTCGGTGAACACGAAGGGCAGCGGCTCGGCCAGCAGCGCCGGCGTGAGCGTGTCGAGGTAAGCGAGGTACCAGCGGTCGGACTCGGCCACGGCCGCGCGCAGGTCGGCCAGCGTGGGCGTCTCAGGCGTGTTGTCGTCGGTGAAGCCGTGCGGCGTGCCCGTGAGGTGGCCCGCGAAGATCCGGTTCACCACGTGGGCATGGTTGACCACGCGGATCGCGGCATGCCGGGCGTCGGCGTGCTGCACGGGGTCGAGGCTGGCCATGCGGTCCAGCAGCTCGTCGTTGGCCCACGCGTGGTACTGGAACAGCGTGCGCAGCAGGGGTGGGGCGCTCATGTCGGGTGTGTCCTTGTCATCGGGGAGCCCGGATGTTCGCGGCAGGCGCGGCGCCTGTCCAGCCGCCACCGGATCAGCGCTCGCCGAGCATCCAGCGCGTGCGGTCGCCGCGCCCCGGCAGGTGCAGCGCGGCCGTGGCCGCGGGCGTCTCGGCCAGCAGCCGGCCCTTGCGGAACACCTTGAGCCGCGTTGCGCGCAGGCGGATGGCCTCGACCGGGTCGCGCGCCTGCAGCAGCACGAAGCTGGCGTCGCAGCCGGCTTCCAGGCCGTAGCCGTCCAGGTGCATCACGCGCGCCGCGCGCGTGGTCACGGCCTCGAAGCACTGGTGGATGCCGGCCTGGCCGGTCATCTGCGCCACGTGCAGGCCCATGTGGGCCACCTCGAGCATGTCGCCCGAGCCCATGCCGTACCACGGGTCCATCACGCAGTCGTGGCCGAAGGCGACGTTCACGCCGGCCGCCAGCAGCTCGGGCACGCGCGTCATGCCGCGGCGCTTGGGGTAGCTGTCGTGGCGGCCCTGCAGCGTGATGTTGATGAGCGGGTTCGACACCACGCTCACGCCGCTCTCGGCGATCAGCGGCAGCAGCTTGCTCACGTAGTAGTTGTCCATCGAGTGCATCGAGGTGCAGTGCGAGCCGGTCACGCGGCCCTGCAGGCCCAGGCGCAGCGTTTCGGCGGCCAGGGTCTCGATGTGGCGCGAGAGCGGGTCGTCCGACTCATCGCAGTGCATGTCGACCAGCTTGCCGCGCTCGGCCGCGAGCTCGCACAGCAGCTTCACGCTGGCCGCGCCGTCGGCCATGGTGCGTTCGAAGTGCGGAATGCCGCCGACCACGTCCACGCCCTTGTCGAGCGCGCGCGTGAGGTTGTCGACGCCGCCCGGCGAGCGCAGCACGCCATCCTGCGGAAAGGCCACCAGCTGCAGGTCGATGTAGGGCGCCACCTGGCGCTTCACCTCGAGCAGCGCATCGACCGCGAGCAGGCTGGGGTCGCTCGTGTCCACGTGCGAGCGGATCGCCAGCAGGCCCTTCGCCACGGCCCAGTCGCAATACGCGAGCGCACGTTCGATGAGCGCGTCGGCCGTGAGCAGCGGCTTGAGCTCGCCCCACAGCGCAATGCCTTCGAGCAGCGTGCCGCTCTGGTTGACGCGCGGCTGGCCGTAGCTCAGCGTGGCGTCCATGTGGAAATGCGGGTCGACGAAATGCGGCGTGAGGAGCAGGCCCTGGGCGTCGAGCGTCTCGTGCGCGGGCGCGGCCAGGCCAGGCGTGACCTCGGCGATGCGGCCGTCCTGCACGGCAACCGACATGCCGGTGCGGCCGTCGGGGAGGGTGGCGTTGGTGATGAGGAGGTCGAGCATCGGTGGGGTGTCTTTTTTCGAGGGGCGCTCAGCGCGTGCGCTGCGCGCGGAAGCGGTATTGCCCTGCGGCCGGCCCGACCTCGATGGTCACGCGGCGCAGCTTGTCGTCGTGGCCCGAGTCGGCCTTGGCCGTCACCACGATGCCGCGCGGCGTGGCGCGACAGGTGAGTTCGCTCAGGGAAATTTCCGCGTGGTCGTTGTCGAGCTCGGCGATGGCGGTCGTGTGCACGGCGTAGAGGCTGTAGCTGCGGTCGGCTTCGCCGCGCGCCATCCACTGCACGTAGAGGAACGACTGCGCGAAGGCTTCGGCGTGGATCACGCGGTAGGTGCCGTGGTGGTCGGGGCCCCAGGTGCCGCAGGTCTGCACCCAGGTGACGGCGTCGTGGGTGGCGAAGCGCTCGGGGCCGTAGTCGGCACCCAATGCATGAGCGCCATTGCCGGCCAGGGCGAGCAGCGCGGTGGCCAGCAGGCGACGGAGGCGGGGCCGCGTCATCGGCATGTCAGCGTTCTCCCTTGCGGTAGGGTTTCATCAGCGCCTGCGGGTAGCTGGCCTTGCGCGCCACCAGCACCAGCGCCAGGATCGACAGCAGGTAGGGCAGCATCAGGTACAGCTGGTAAGGCAGCACGGCATCGCCCGATTGTTGCAGCCGCAGCTGCAGCGCGTCGAAGAAGGCGAACAGCAGCGCGCCGAGCAGGGCCTTGCCGGGTCGCCACGACGCGAACACCACCAGCGCCACGCAGATCCAGCCGCGGCCATTCACCATGTTGAAGAAGAAGGCGTTGAAGGCCGACAGCGTGAGGAACGCGCCGGCCACGCCCATCAGCGCCGAGCCCGCCACGATGGCGCCGGTGCGCGTGGCCGCGACCGACACGCCCTGGCTCTCGGCTGCCTGCGGGTTCTCGCCCACCATGCGCAGCGCCAGGCCCAGCGGCGTGCGGTACAGCACCCAGGCCACCGCCGGCACCAGCAGCAGCGCGAACAGCGTGAGCGCGGTCTGCGCGCCGAGGATGGGCACGGGCAGCCAGTCCATCGGCGCGAAGGGCGTGATGGTCGGCGGCGTGTTCACCTTCGGAAAGCTCACGCGGTAGCCGAAGTAGCTCAGCGCCGTGGCCAGCAGCGTGATGCCCAGCCCCGAGACGTGCTGCGACAGCGCGAGCCCGACGGTCAGGAAGGCGTGCAGCAATCCGAACACCATGCCCGTGAGCGCGGCCACGCCGACGCCGGCCCACAGCGGCGCGCCGGCGTACACCGCGAGCCAGCCGGTGAAGGCGCCCGCGACCATGATCCCCTCGATGCCCAGGTTGAGCACGCCCGCGCGTTCGCACAGCAGCACGCCCAGCGTGCCCAGGATGAGCGGCGTGGCGATGCGCAGCACCGCGACCCAGAAGGCGGGGTTGGAAAGAATGTCGAGCAGGTCGGTCATTTCGTCACCCGCACGCGGAACTGCGTGAGCAGCGTGGCCACCAGCACCGCGATCAGCGAGGCCGCGACGATCACATCGGCGATGTAGGTCGGCACGCCCACGGCGCGGCTCATGGTGTCGGCGCCGACCAGCACGCCGGCCACGAACACGCCGGCGGCGATCACGCCCAGCGGGTGCAGCCCGGCCAGCATCGCGATCACGATGCCGGTGTAGCCGTAGCCCGGCGACATGTCGAGCGTGACGTAGCTCGTGCGGCCCGCCACCTCGATGGCGCCGGCCAGCCCGGCCAGCGCGCCCGAGAGCAGCGCCACCATCACCACGGTGCGCGTCACCGGCACGCCGGCGAAGGCGGCGGCGCGGGCATTGGCACCGACCGCGCGGATGTCGAAGCCCAGCACCGTGTACTTGAAGATCGCCCACACGATCACCGCGAGCGACACCGCCCACAGCAGCCCGGTGTGCACGCGCGTCTGGGCGATGAGCTTGCCCAGCTCCAGGTCGGACTGTAGCGACACGCTCTGCGGCCAGCCCATCGCCGTCGGGTCTTTCATCGGCCCGTCGAGCAGCGCCGACACGCCCAGCAGCACGATGAAGTTGATGAGCAGCGTGGTCACGACCTCGTCGACGCCGAGCTTGTTCTTCATGAGCGCCGGGCCGAGCAGCATCAAGGCGCCCGCGACCGCAGCGGCCAGCATCATCAACGGGAACAGCACCCACGGCGACAACTCGAAGCCCGTGCCGCCGTGCATGCCGCCGACGGCCACGGCGGCGAGTGCTCCCGCGAACAGCTGCCCCTCGGCGCCGATGTTGAAGAGCCGCGCCTTGAACGCGACCGTGGCGGCCAGGCCGGTGAGGATCAGCGGAATGGCCCGCGTCAGCGTTTCGCTCCACGCGAACACCGAGCCGAAGCCGCCCTGCAGCAGCAGCGCGTAGGTGCGGCCGACCGGCGCACCGGCCCAGCGCACGAGCAGCGCGCTCACCAGCAGCGTGAACACGACCGCGCCGATGGGGGCCAGCACCAGCGCGGCGCGCGAGCTTTCGTGGCGTCGTTCGAGGCGCATCATGCGGCGGCTCCCGGGCGTTGCGGCGCGGTGGCGCCGGCCATCGCCAGGCCGATGGCCTCGCGCGTCCAGGCCGCAGCCGGGCGCGCTTCGCCGAGGTGGCCGCCGTGCATCACGGCCACGCGGTCGCCGAGCGCGAGCACTTCGTCGAGGTCGTCCGAAATCACCAGCACCGCCGCACCGGCATCGCGCGCGGCAATGAGCTGCTGCTGCACGTAGGCGACGGCGCCGATGTCCAGGCCCCAGGTCGGCTGGTGCGCGACGATGAGGCGCGGGGCGCGGTTCGGGTACTTCTTGTTGTCGGTGTCTTGTTCCACTTGCTCGGGCGCCAGCAGCGCCCGCCCCAGGATCAGTTTCTGCATGTTGCCGCCCGAGAGCGAACGGGCCGGCGACATCAGGCCGGCGCCGCGCACGTCGAAGGCTTTCTCGATGCGCCGGGCGTGCAGCCGCGCCGCGGCGCGCCGGACGATGAACGACCAGCGTGAAAAGACGGGGCTGCGCAGCCGCTCGGACACGGCGTTCTCCCACACCGGCAGGTCGCCGACCACGCCGACCGCGTGCCGGTCTTCGGGGATGCGTGCCACGCCGCGCTGCACCAGCCGGGCGGGCGAGGGCGGCAGCGCGCGGCCCATGAACTGCGCGCTGCCGGAGACGGCGCGGCGCGTGCCGCTCAGCAGCTCGGCCAGCGCGACCTGGCCGTTGCCGGAGACGCCCGCGATGGCGGTGATCTCGCCCGCGCGCAGCGTGAGCGACACCTCGCGCAGGCGGTCCTGCCCGCCGTCCTTGGCGGACGCGGTGCTCACGTGGTCGAGCACGCAGACCGCGTCGCCCACCGACTTGGCGGGCCGGCGCTGCGGCGCCTCGACCGCGTGGCCGACCATCCACAGCGCGAGCTGCGCCTGCGTGGTGTCGGCCGTGCGCGCCTCGGCGACCAGCTTGCCGCCGCGCAGCACCGCGATGCGCTGCGACACCCGCAGCACCTCGCCGAGCTTGTGGCTGATGAAGATGACCGACAGGCCCTGCGCCACCATCTGCGCGAGCGTGGCGAAGAGCGCCTCGCTCTCCTGCGGCGTGAGCACGGCCGTGGGCTCGTCGAGGATCAGGATGCGCGCGCCGCGGTACAGCGCCTTCAGGATTTCCACGCGCTGGCGCTCGCCGACCGAGAGGCTGCCGATCGTCGCGTCGGGCTGCACCGGCAGGCCGAAGCGCTGGGCGACCTCGAGCAGCCGCGAACGGGCCGCCGCACGGCGCGAGACCGGGCGCCACAGCGGCTCGGTGCCCATCGTCACGTTGTCGAGCACGCTGAGGTTGTCGGCCAGCGTGAAGTGCTGGTGCACCATGCCCACGCCGGCGGCCAGCGCGGCCTTGGGGTTGCCGGGCGGCAGGGGCGAGCCGAACACTTCGATGCGGCCTTCGTCGGCGACATAGTGGCCGAACAGGATCGACATCAGCGTCGACTTGCCGGCGCCGTTCTCGCCGAGCAGCGCGAGCACTTCGCCGGCCTGCAGGTCGAGGGAGATGGCGTCGTTGGCCACGAGCGGGCCGAAGCGCTTGGTGATGCCCTGGAGGCGGAGCACGGTGGGGTTCATGGGCAGACGGGTGGCGACGGCAGGTCGCGGCAGAAATTCTCGATGGCCCGGGCGGAGGCGGCGGGCGAGGCCTGCAGCAGGCCGTGGGGGCCGTCGAGCTGCACCAGGTGCAACGCCGACAGCCCGCGCTGAATGGCGGCCACCGCGCGGCGCGGCACCACGCGGTCCTGCAGCGCCTGCAGGTACATGGCGGGCACGCCGACCCGCGGCAGCTTGTCGCGCACGTCGACGCGCTGCACTTCCTTCATGCGGTGGGTCATGACGGCGACCGACACCTGCTTCAGCGAAGCCTGGAGCATGTCCGACAGCTGCGGCGACGCCGAGCCGCCCAGCAGCAGGTGCCGCATCGGCGCGCGCATGAGTTTCGAATGCAGCAGGCGCATCGACAGGTCGAGCAGGCCCGCGCGCATCAGCGCCAGGCCGGGCGCGGGCCGGCGCGCGAAGCTGCAGCACAGGATGAGGCCACGCAGCCCCGGCGGGCGCGAGGCCGCGAGGGAGATGGCCAGCGGCCCGGAAAACGATTCGCCGAGCAGCACGAAGGGCTGATGCGTTGGCAGTTGCGCGCGCACCATCGCTTCGAGTTCGTCGTAGCCCAGCACCTCGCGGCCCGGGTAGCGCACGACGTCGATGGCGGCCTGCGGCCCCAGGGCCTGCGCCAGCGGCGCGAAGAGATCGCCGGTGCCGTCCATGCCCGGCAGCAACACAAGACGAGGCAGGCGCCCGGGCGCCACCGTCACTTCCACGCGGCCAGGAAGGCCAGCATGACCTTGGCCGAGTTGTCGGCCGCGATGCTCATGAAGGTGCCCATCTCGTTCTCGCCGTCGCCGCCGCCCGCGAGGTCGCTGAGCGAGCGGAAGGCGATGTAGGGCACGCCGTTGCTGTAGGCGACCATGCCCACGGCGGCGGTTTCCATGTCGAGCACGTTGGCCTGGAAGGTCTTGTAGGTGTATTCGCGGTAGGCCTTGTTGTCCATGAAGGCCTGGCCCGACACGCCGTTGCCGCCCACCACCAGCTGCGGCTTGCGCGGCAGGCACTTGCCGGCGCCGCAGTTCGCCAGCTCGACGTTGCGGATGCTGCGCGCCACCTCGAGCATCTTCGGATCGGCCGCGAACCAGAACTTGCGCTCGATGCCCGGCTTGGCCGCCGAGCGCACCTCGACCGGGCGCGGGAAGTTCATGCCGAAGTTGGGCAGCGTCGCGTCGGTGATGAAGGGCGGCGCGCTGTACTTGCCGGGTGCGGTCTCGCGCGCCATGAGCACCTCGAGGTACTGGCCCCACTGGGCCGGCACCGTCACGTCGCCCACGTGCAGCGACGGGTTCACGCCACCCGCGATGCCGCTGAACACGATGCCGCTGATGCGAAAGCGGTTGAGCACGAGCTGCGTGTTCATGGTCGCGTTCGTCATGCTGATGCCCGAGAGGAACAGCACCACCGGCTTGCCTTCGAGCGTGCCGGTGGTGAACTCGACGCCGTTCACGCTGTGTTTGCGGGGGCCCTGCAGGCGCGTGAGCAGCAGCTTGAGCTCGGGCTCGAAGGCCGAGATCACGGCCAGGCGCGGCGTGTCGTCCAGCCGCGTGCTGCTATTGATGCTGACGACGTCCGACTTGTAGACGCCGACGCAGCCCGTCAGCACGAGACCGAGCGCGGCGGCCAGGACCGGGCCGCGCAGGCGCTGGAGAAGCGAGGAAGTGTTCGTCATGGTCATCAGGAGTTGGTGGGCGGGAGGGAGG
>NZ_JBYSZY010000066.1:0-34979 GCF_058787635.1 Variovorax sp. FW305-3-2-15-B-LB1
CCCCCGCTGCCGCCGCCGCCGCCCTGCGAGAAGGCGTCGCCGCCCTTGCCGCCGGCGCCGCCCGTGGAAGATCCCGTGGCCGTGTAGCTGCCGAGCGGGCCGCTGAGGATCGAACCGTAGCCGCCGGCACCGCCGCCGCCCGCGGCCCAGTACCCGTTGCCGCCCGCGCCACCGATGCCGCCGGTGTAGCTGTCGGACGAATTGGCCACGTTGTTGGCGATCGACATCCCCTGGAAGCCGCCGCCACCCCCGCCGCCATAGCCGTTGCCGTTGCCCGGGTCGCCGGTCTGCGCCTGGCCCGCGCCACCGGCGTCGCCCTGGAACGCACCGGGGCCGGTGGGCGTGCTGGCCGCGCCGGCCGCGCCGCCGGTGCCCGGTGTGGCGCCACCAAAGCCGCCGATGCTGGCGCTGGCCCCCGCCGTGACGCCGCCCGGCGTCGACGATCCGCCCGCGCCGCCGAAGGCATTGACCGTGGTGTCGTTGAGCCCGCCGCTGCCGCCCGTGCCGTCGCTGCCGCCCGTGCCCGCGTTCAGCGACGCGTCACCGACCGGCTGGCCACCCGCACCGCCGGCCGCGAGCACCGGCACGACGCAGACCCACAGCGCCGCCGTTGCCGCCGCTGCCGCCACCGCGCGCACGCCGCTCCCACTGCACGATCGCGCGTGGCCGCGCGCGATTTCCGGCGCGGCCACCCAGGTGCCGGCGGTGGGACTCCACAGGGTTCGGAAGATCTTGTTCATGACTCAACTCCCTCTTCGTTCACTGACTGAGCAGGTGGACCTCCGTGTGCAGCAGCAATGGCTTGCTCCTCCCCACGGCGACGATTTCGGATGTGCAAGTCAAAAATGTAAGAACGCGTGCCAGTTACGCGTATCCCTGCAAGGGGCTACCCTGAAACGGGAGAGACCGGCCCCATGCGGGGCCACTCCGCCTCTGTCAGGCCCTTCGGTAGACGGTCTACCCTGTCACGTATCCATACGTAACATGTGACTTTTGGACAGCACAATCTCTCGCCCTTGGTGCGGCGCCCAAAAGAAAAGGCACCCTCGCGGGTGCCTTGTTCATTGCGGATGCGCCCAGGGCGCGCGCCGTCAGTCCAGCGACACGTTCGCCTTGCGGATCACGTCCGTGAAGCGCTTCGTTTCCGTGGCCACGAACTGGTCGAACTGCGGGCGCGTGGTCGGGAACGGCTCGTAGCCGAAGCTCTTGAACTTCTCCAGCACGTCGGGTTCGGCCAGGCCCTTCTCGATGTCGCGCTTGATCTTGTCGGTCACCGAAGCCGGCAGGCCCTTGGGCACGGCGATGGCGTTCCAGCCGATGACCTCGAAGCCCTTCGGGCCGCCCGATTCGCTCACGGTGGGCACGTCGGGGAAGGCGGCCACGCGCTGGGGCGCGGCAGCCGCCAGGAAGCGCAGCTTGTTGGCGCGCTGCAGCGGGCCGGCGGTGGCGCTGCTGCCCAGCGCAAAGGCCAGCTCGCCGGTGGCGACCGAGGTGTACAGCTGCGTGGTCTCCTTGTAGATCACGTGCTCCATCTGCGTGCCGGTGGCCGACTCGAACAGCTCCGAGCCCAGGTGCACCGGGTTGCCGACCGACCACGAGCCGTAGTCGAGCTTGCCGGGGTTGGCCTTGGCGTCGGCGATCAGGTCGCCCACGGTCTTGTACTTGCTGTTGGTCGCGACGGTGAAGAAGAAATACGTCTTGAACAGCGGCAGCAGTGCGTCGAAGTCCTTCGATGCGTCGTAGGGCAGCTTCTTGAACAGCGCCGGGTACGCGGCCAGGTGCACGTTGTCGAGCACGATGATGTCGTGGCCGTCTTTCGCACCCCGCTTGAAGGCGTCGATGGCGATGAAGCCGTTGCCGCCCGGGCGGTTCTCGACCACCACCGGCTGGCCCCAGGCGCGCGAGAGCTTGTCGGCCACGAGGCGAGCCACGCCGTCCGGACCACCACCGACCGGGAACGGCGTGATGATGCGCACGGGCTTGGTCGGGAAGGCCGCAGGCTGCTGTGCCGAGGCGGTCAGCGGCAGCAGGCCGCCGGCGGTCAGGGCCAGCACGGCCGCTGCGATGGCGCGGCGCGAAAGCGACGAACGGAAGAAGGACATGAGGGAAGTCTCCGGTTTGATGAATCGTTGATGGGTGGGAAGCGGTGCCTCGCCGCTCAGTCGACCGACGCGCCCGAGGCCTTGACGATGCCGGCCCACAGCGCGCTTTCCTTCGCGATGAGCGCGGCGTAGTCGGCCGGCCCGCCGAGCAGCGGCACGGCGCCTTCCACGTCCAGGCGCGACTGGAACTCGGCGCCGCCCGCCACCTGCAGCATCTGCGCCGACAGCGTCTTCACGAACGCCTCGGGCGTGCCGCGCGGCGCGAGGATGCCGTAGATGAGCGTGCTCTCGAAGCCCGCGAGTTCGCGCAGACCCGACTCGGCCACGGTGGGCACGTCGGGCAGCGACGGCAGGCGCTTGGCACCGGTGACGGCAATGGCGCGCAGCCGCCCGCCCTTGACCAGTGCGAGCGCGGGCGGGATGACGCTGAACATCATCTGCACCTGGCCGCCCGCGAGGTCGGTGAGCGCGGGGTTGGTGCCCTTGTAGGGAATGTGATTGATCTTCGTGCCGGTGCGCTGCGCGAAGAGCTCGCCCGTGAGGTGGCCACCCGTGCCGCTGCCGCTCGAGGCGTAGTCGAGCAGCCCCGGGCGCACCTTGGCCTCCTTGACGAGGTCGGCCACGCTGCGCACCTTCGAGGCCGCGGGCACCACGAGCACGAGCGCGGACGACGCGAACATGGCCACGGGCACGAGGTCCTTGCGGGCGTCGAACTTCAGGCCCTTGTACAGCGCCGGATTGATCGACACGGTGCCCGTGTGGCCCAGCAGCAGCGTGCTGCCGTCGGGCGTGCTGCGCACCACCTGCTCGGTGCCGAGGTTGCCGCCCGCGCCGGGCTTGTTGTCGACGATGACGCCGGACTTGCGCACCTCGCCCAGGCCCTTGGCCATCTGGCGCGCGAACACGTCGTTGCCGCCGCCGGCCGCGAAGGGCACGACGATGCGAATCGGCTTGCCGTCGGCCTGTTGCGCATGCGCAGGCAAACCTGCTGCTGCCAGCAGGCCCAGCAGCAGCTCGCGTCGGGCGAGCGCCATCAGACGCGTTCCAGGATCACGGCAATGCCCTGCCCCACGCCGATGCACATCGTGCACAGCGCGTAGCGGCCGCCGCCCTTGTGCAGCTGGTTCACCGCGGTGGTGGCCAGGCGTGCGCCGCTGGCGCCGAGCGGGTGACCCAGTGCGATGGCGCCGCCGTTGATGTTCACGCGCGCGTCGTCGTCCTTCAGGCCCAGCATGCGCAGCACGGCGAGCCCCTGTGCGGCGAAGGCTTCGTTGAGTTCGATGACGTCGATCTGGTCGAGCGTGAGGCCGGTGAGCGCCAGCACCTTCTGCGTGGCAGGCGCCGGGCCGATGCCCATGATGCGCGGTGCGACGCCGGCCGTGGCCATGCCGACCACGCGGGCGCGCGGCGTGAGGCCGTGCTTGGCGGCGCTGGCTTCGTCGGCCAGCAGCAGCGCGCAAGCGCCGTCGTTCACGCCGCTGGCATTGCCGGCGGTGACGGTGCCGTCGGGGCGCACGATGGGCTTGAGCTTGGCCAGCGCCTCCAGCGTGGTGTCACGCGGATGCTCGTCCTTGTTGACGATGAGGGCGTCGCCCTTCTTCTGGGGCACGCTCACGGGCACGATCTCGGCGTCGAAGAAGCCGGACTTCTGCGAGGCCACGGCGCGCAGCTGCGAGTTGAGCGCCATCAGGTCTTGCGCTTCGCGCTCGATCTTGTAGTCGGTGGCCACGTTCTCGGCCGTCTCGGGCATGGAGTCGACGCCGTACTGCGCCTTCATGAGCTTGTTGACGAAGCGCCAGCCGATCGTGGTGTCGTACACCGCGTTGTTGCGGCTGAAGGCGCTCTCGGCCTTGGGCATGACGAAGGGCGCGCGGCTCATGCTTTCGACGCCGCCGGCGATCATCAGGCCGGCTTCACCGGCGCGGATGGCGCGCGCGGCGGTGCCCAGTGCATCGAGGCCCGAACCGCACAGGCGGTTGATGGTGCCGCCGCCCACTTCGATCGGCAGGCCCGCGAGCAGCGCCGACATGCGTGCGACGTTGCGGTTGTCTTCGCCGGCCTGGTTGGCGCAACCGTAGAGCACGTCGCTCACGGCCTGCCAGTCGACGTTCTTGTTGCGCTCGATGAGTGCGCGCAGCGGCACGGCGCCGAGGTCGTCGGTGCGCACGCTGCTGAGCGAACCGCCGTAGCGGCCGAAGGGAGTGCGGACGGCGTCGCAGATGAAGGCTTGATTGGTCATGTGAGTTGTCTCTCTCTGATTACTTGGATGGGATCAAGCGGCGATCGGAAGGCCGACCAGCGTCTCGAGTTCTTCGCGGCTCAGGCCCTCGACGGTGTCGACGAGCTTCAGGCCCTGCGGCGTGCATTCGAGCGTGGCGAGGTCGGAGTACACGCGCTTGACGCAGCCGATGCCGGTGAGCGGATAGGTGCATTGCTGCACCAGCTTGCTCGCGCCCTGCTTGGTGAGCAGGTCCATCATGACCCACGTCTGCTTGGCGCCGATGGCCAGGTCCATTGCGCCGCCGACCGCGGGAATGGCGTCTTTCTCGCCCGTGTGCCAGTTGGCCAGGTCGCCGGTGGCCGACACCTGGAACGCGCCGAGCACGCAGATGTCGAGGTGGCCGCCGCGCATCATCGCGAAGCTGTCGGAGTGGTGGAAGAACGAGCCGCCCGGCAGCAGCGTGACGGGCTGCTTGCCGGCGTTGATGAGGTCGTAGTCTTCTTCGCCGGCCTCGGGCGCGGGGCCCATGCCGAGGATGCCGTTCTCGCTTTGCAGGATGACCTCGCGGCCCTGCGGCAGGTGGTTGGCCACCAGCGTGGGCTGGCCGATGCCGAGGTTGACGACGGCGCCGTCGAAGATGTCTTGTGCGACGCGGGCTGCCAGTTGGTCTTTGGTGCGACGGGTGTATGCCATGAGAATTAAGTTCCTCCGCGCTTTCGCGCTACGGTTTTCGCTTTGGGGCGGCCCGGCAGCTCAAGCTGCCTTCTTGAAGCCACCGGCTTGCGTGGCGACGCGTTCGATGCGCACCACCTGGTGCACGAAGATGCCCGGGGTCACGATGGTCTCGGGGTCGAGGGTGCCGAGCTCGGCGATGTCGTGCACGGTGGCGACGGTCTTCTTCGCGGCCATGGCCATCACCGGGCCGAAGTTGCGCGCGGCCTTGCGGTAGACCAGGTTGCCCCATCGGTCGCCGCGCTCGGCCTTGATGAGCGCCACGTCGCCGTGGATGGGGTACTCGAGCACGTACTGCACGCCGTCGATCTCGCGCGTCTCGCGGTTGCCGGCCAGTTGCGTGCCGTAGCCCGTGGGGCAGTAGAAGGCGCCGATGCCGGCACCCGCGGCGCGGATGCGCTCGGCCAGGTTGCCCTGGGGCACGAGTTCGAGTTCGATCTTGCCGCTGCGGTACAGGCCGTCGAACACCTGGCTGTCGGCCTGGCGCGGAAAGCTGCAGATGATCTTGCGCACGCGGCCGGCCTTGAGCAGCGCCGCCAGGCCCGTCTCTCCGTTGCCTGCGTTGTTGTTGACGACCGTGAGGTCCTTGGCGCCCTGCTCGACGAGACCGTCGATGAGTTCGCCTGGAATGCCGGCGGTGCCGAAACCGCCGATGAGCACCGTGGCGCCGTCTTGGATGCCTGCCAGGGCATCGGCGACCGAGCGCGCGATCTTGTTGATCATGAAGCTTGTCTCCGGGAGTGAAGGAAGAAACCGAACGGTCCGAACACCCTGCCGAATTCACGAATCCTCGCGAATCGCAATTTGTTCGCCTAAAGAACTTTTGTTCGTATAATGAATTTTAGAGAGGATCGCTCGCCATGGCAACCCACCCCGTTTCCGCTACGTCCACCACCGACACGCCCGCACCCGGCGACAGCTACGTGCAGTCTTTTGCGCGCGGCCTGCAGGTGATCCGCTCGTTCAGCGCGAGCGCACCGCACCAGACCCTGAGCGAGGTGGCCGCCGGCAGCGGCCTCACACGCGCGGGGGCGCGGCGCATTCTTCTCACGCTGCAGACGCTGGGTTATGTGGTGACCGACGGCAAGCTCTTCACGCTCACGCCGCGCATCCTCGACCTGGGCTTTGCCTACCTGTCGTCGATGCCGATCTGGAACCGCGCCGAGCCCGTGATGGAGGCGCTGGTGCAGCAGGTGCAGGAGTCGTGCTCGGCCGCCGTGCTCGACGCGACCGACATCGTCTACGTGCTGCGCGTGCCGACGCAGAAGATCATGCGCATCAGCCTGGGCGTGGGCTCGCGGCTGCCGGCGTACTGCACGTCGCTGGGCCGCCTGCTGCTGGCCGACCTGAGCGACGACGAGGTGCGCGCGCGCCTCGAGGCCTCGAACCTCGAGGCGCTGACCAAGCACACCGTGACCGACATCGACGCGCTCATGGCCAAGGTGGCCCAGGCGCGCAAGCAGCAGTGGTGCCTGGTGAATCAGGAACTGGAAGAAGGCCTGATCTCCGTGGCCGCGCCCATCGTGAACCGGCAGGGCCGCATGGTGGCCGCGCTGAACATCAGCGGGCAGGCGAACCGCACGAGCGCGAAGGTGATGCAGGAGACGATGCTGCCGGCGCTGATCGATGCGGCACGGCAGGTGTCGGCGCTGCTGTAGCCGCAGCGCGATCGCTCCGGCGCTGGCTCAGGCCTCCGAACGGATGCCTTTCATGAGGATCACGCCGCCCAGCCGCGTGGTGTCGGCGCGCATGCGCTTGGCCAGCGTGTCGGGCGAGCCGGGCTGCGCCTGCCAGCCGGTCTTGAGCAGCTCGCCGCTCACCTCGGGCGAACTGATCACCTCGACCAGCGCGGCGTTGAGCTTGGTCACAGCCGCCGGCTTCATGCTCGCGGGCGCGGCGAGCGCGGTCCAGATCTCGAGGTCGGCGCCGCGCACGTCGGCGTCGCGGATCGTCGGCAGCTCGTTGACCAGCGGGCTGCGCTCGGGCGAGGTCACGCCGATGGCCTTGAGCTTGCCCGACTTCACGTGCGGCATCGCCAGGCCCGGCGGCAGCAGCGCCAGCTGGATCTCGCCGGCGAGGATGCCGGCGATCACCTGCGGGTTGCCGGTGTAGGGCTTGTGCTGCGCGGTGATGGCCGCGCGGCTCTTGAGCAGCTCCATGCCCAGGTGGCCCACGGTGCCCACGCCCGGCGTGCCGTACTTGCCGGCGCCGCCCAGGTTGCGCACCCACAAGAGCAGGTCGGCCGCGGTCTTGCCCGCGGCGCTGCCCGACACCACCAGCACCAGCGGCGCGGTGCCGATCAGGCCGACGGGGGCGAAGTCTTTCTCGGGGTCGAAGTCGAGCGACGGGTTCAGCAGCTTGGCGATCGTGAGGTTGCCGTTGATGAGCGCGCCGATCGTGTGGTCGTCCGTGGCCTTGGCCACTTCGGCCGCCACGAGGTTGCCGCTGGCGCCGGGCTTGTTCTCCACCGTCACCGGCTGGCGCAGGAGCTTCGAGAGCGGCTCCGCGATGGCGCGCGCCGCCAGGTCGGGCGAGGCACCCGCCGGAAAGCCCACGAGGATGCGCACGGGCTTGGTTGGCCAGGCGGCATCGCCGCCTGCTGCGCGCTGGGCCCACGAGGCCGGCGTGAACAGCGAGGTGGCAATGGCTGCAGCGCCGCCTTCGAGCAGGCGGCGTTTGGTGATCTTCAAAACGGACTCCGGAGTGTTGGAAAAATCAGGGTAAACACGTGCATTTTGCTTACGAGACGTTACATGATGATGCTGCAGCGCACAAGTTCGGCACAACTGTGAATAGGGCCATCGCAGGGCTCCGTCAGCTTGGTATCCAGAGGTGACGGGCGCATTTACAATGCCTGCCGCATTCCCCTTCCCCACCAACGAGGTCTTGTCCGCAATGCCCAAGAGCCCCCGGCCTCGCGCCCGCTTCAGCTTCTCCCCCACCGTGCGCGCCCTGTTCCTGGCCGTTGCGGCCTGCGGCGCCGCGCTTCCCGCGCTGGCCGCGACCGAGCACGAAGAGGTCGACCGGCTGATGCAGTCCGGCAAGCTCGACGAGGCCATGACCAAGGCCGAGGCCTTCCTCAAGGACAAGCCGCGCGATCCGCAGATGCGCTTCCTGAAGGGCGTGATCCAGCTCGACACCGGCAAGCGCGCAGAAGCCATCGCCGCCTTCACCCAGCTCACGCAAGACGCGCCCGAGCTGCCCGAGCCGTTCAACAACCTCGCCGTCATCTACGCGAGCCAGAACCAGTTCGATAAGGCCCGCAACGCCCTCGAAAGCGCCATTCGCACCAACCCCAGCTACGCCACCGCCCAGGAAAACCTCGGCGACGTGTACGCGCGGCTGGCCAGCCAGGCCTACAGCAAGGCGCTGCAGCTCGACCAGAACAACACCGCGGTGCAGCCCAAGCTGGCCGTGATCCGCACGCTCTTCACCGCCCCGCCGACGGCCGGCTCCAAGGGTTCGACGCTGGTGGCTTCGGCCACGACGACGCCTGCACCGGCACCGGCTGCGAAGGCCCCTGCCCCGGCGCCTGCGCCCGCACCGGTCGCCAAGGCGCCTGCTCCGGCCCCCGTGCCCGCTCCTGCGCCCGTCGCCAAGGCCCCGCCTGCGCCCGCGCCGGCACCCGCCGCCGCGCCTGTCGCACCACCCGTCAAGGTGGCCGCAGCCCCCGCGCCGGTCGCCAAGACGCCTGAACCGGCACCGGCACCAGCCCCTGCCGCGGCCCCGGCGTCCACCTCCGAGATCGAATCCGTCGTGCGCGGCTGGGCCTCGGCCTGGGCCAGCCAGGACATGGACCGCTACCTCGCCGCCTACGGCAGCGACTTCGTGCCCGCCGGCGGCCAGAGCCGCAAGGCCTGGGAAGAAGACCGCCGCGCGCGCATCGTCGGCAAGTCCAGCATCAGCGTGAACCTCGAGAACCTCGCAATCAAGGTCGACGGACAGACCGCCACCGCCAAGTTCCGCCAGGTCTACCGCGCCGACAACCTCAACATCGCGAGCCGTAAGACGCTCGAGCTGCAACGCTCCGGCAACCAGTGGCACATTCGCAAGGAAAGCGTCGGCGGCTAGTGGCAGACATCGTCCGGCACGGCCGGCTTCAGACCCTCCCGTTCCCGCTGCGGAGCGGGAAGCTGCTCGCGGCCTTGATGGCCGCTTCTGCGCTCCTGCTGGCCACGCCCGGCGCCGCGCTCGCAGCCAACAACAGCAACAGCTCCAGCAAGTCGGCCAACGCCAAGACCAGCGGCACCAAGGCCGCCAAGGCGGGCGGCAGCCGTGTGTCTGCCAAGGAAGCCCGAGGCGCCAAAGCCGGTAGCGGCGCCAGCAAGACGCAGCTGCAAGCCAAGGGCAAGCGGTCTACCGTCGCAGCAGACAACGCTGGCGCCACGCGCCCGACCCGCAAGACCGCCAGAACCGCCGCGCCGCTGCAGGAAGCCAGCGGCGCCGAGGCCCGCCTGATCGGCGTCTACGAACTGTTCGGCCGCGGCAAGACCCGCGAGGCCTTGGCCAAGGCCCAGACCCTCGTGCGCGACCACCCGAACTTCCAGCTCGCGCAGCTCGTGTACGGCGACCTGCTCGCGGCGCAGGTGCCGCCGTCGAACGCCATGCCCGACACCGCTGGCATCGCGCGCCTGCGCGGCAACCCGGCCATGGTCGAGCTGCACGAGGAATCGCGCCGCCGCCTGCAGGCCCTGCGCGAACGCCCGCCCGCCGGCACCGTGCCCTCGCAGTTCCTCACCCTCTCGACCCGCAGCCGCTTCGCCATTGCCGTCGACGCCTCGCGCTCGCGGCTGTACCTGTTCGAGAACTCCGACAAGGGCCTGAAGCTCGTCGCCGACTACTACATCTCCGTCGGCAAGTCGGGCACCGACAAGGCCGTCGAAGGCGACGCGCGCACCCCGCTGGGCGTGTACTACATCACCAGCAGCCTCGATCCGCGCTCGCTGAAAGACTTCTACGGCGCCGGCGCCCTGCCCATCAACTACCCCAACCCGTACGACGTGCGGCGCGGCAAGACCGGCAGCGGCATCTGGCTGCACGGCACCCCGCCCCAGCAGTTCGCGCGGGCGCCGCTGGCCAGCGACGGCTGCGTCGTCATGGCCAACCCCGACCTCAAGCAGCTGCTGCGCAAGGTCCAGATCGGCGCCACCCCCGTCGTCACCGCGCGCAGCCTGCAATGGATTTCGCAGCCGCAGGCCGAAAAAGAAACAAAGAAATTCGCCGATTCAATTACCGCCTGGAAAGACGCGCGCGCCAGCGGCAATGAAGCGCAATTGAAAAAATTCTATTTGCCGGATTTCCAGCGTGCCAGCCGCAAGCCCGTCGATGCCGATGCGGTACTCCGCGATGAATTGACCTACGCACAAGGTAAACGAGTGCAAATCAAGGACACGTCGTACCTGCACTGGCGCGACACCGAAGACACCATGGTCGCCACCTTCGGCGAGGTGTTCGAGGGCGAGAAGAACGGCCGCACCCGCCGCCAGTACTGGCTGCGCCAGGGCGGCGAGTGGAAGCTCTTCCACGAAGAAATCCTCGGCTGAGCCCACATCACCGAAGGGGTCTCGGCCCCAAAAGTGTGATTTATTGCCCAAACGGAGCCGCCTTGTCGAGTGTTACAAATTGCACTCCTGGGTACCGCGCTACGTAACACGTAACGGGCATGTTCCCGTAACGCTCAACGTCCGGACGTTCCCACGCCCGTAACGTGTTCCCCTCGTCCATGCCAGTGTGCATGCGGTTTACAGAGGGAAACGAACATCTCCAGACTGTGAATAAGTGACCTTTTCTGCCCCGTTGTGGGGGCCGAACGAGGCTGGCCGCCTTCCTGCTTTACCCCTCCGAGTAGCACATCCGGGACTCGATCCGGTGTGTTTCTCCTGTTGATACACGGAGTTACGCTGTATAACATCCACCGTGCCAGCCTTTGTTAACACTTCCTTTCAGGAGATCACCATGCTTAGTTCTATTACTCGTTTTCTGCGCGATGAAGAAGGTGCTACTGCAATTGAATATGGAATTATTGCGGGGCTGATGGCAACGATTTGCCTCGCCGTTTTTGGAACGGGCGCAACCAACGGTATTGGATTGATCCTCAGCAACATTTTTACCGCAATTGGCGACAAGGTAACGCCCTAAACACTGCGCCGCAATCGCATGCTCCCTTTGTGGCTGTTGTGGTTACTACTCATTGCAGCGTATGACTGTCGGCAACGCCGCGTTCCCAACTGGTTGGTCTTGGGAGGCGCGGCGCTTGCTATCGGCGCATTTGCGATGAGCGCGCAACCCTTCGGTATCAAGTGGACGGACGCAGTGCTAGGGAGCGCACTGGGCTTTGGATTTCTGCTGATCTTCTACGCTGGCGGCCTTATGGGTGCGGGTGACGTGAAGTTCATTGCAGCCTTGGGTCTGTGGGTCGGCCTATCGGCTCTTGTGCCGATTTGGACCATCGCCAGCCTGACTGCTGGCGCCCATAGCGTCCTCTGGCTTGCGCTCAAGCGTTGGCCTTTTTTTCCGCGACTCGCCCTGCTACTTGCCGGTCCGTCGCGAGTACCCGAATCCGGCGCTCCGACACGCCGGCTTCGCATCATTCCTTATGCGGCTTACCTAGCCCTAGCCGCTGCGGCGTGGATGGTTTGGGGCCGACAGAGTTAACAGCCAGCTCTGCTTCGTCTCGCAGGCCCTTCATTTCTTTCCTTGATCGCTTGCTCCCCTTCCTTCAGTTCGCCGCCCATGATCAACCTCCCCAAAATCATCGCCGCCATCCTCGTGCTTCTGGCCCTCGCGCTCGGAGGTTATGCATGGGTTCTCAGCCGTAAGGCACCGCCGCCGCCGCCTGCAACCGCCGCCAGCACAACGCCTGCCAAGACGTCACAGGCTCCGACCTTCCCCGTGGTCGTCGCCGCCAAGCCGCTGCCGGCCGGCCAAGCGATCCCGGCCGATGCGCTGCGCGTGGAACAACTGACGATCAATCCGACAGGGGCCTTCAAGGAGACCGCCCCCCTCGCCGGCCGCGTCCCCGTGATCGACTTGGGCGAAGGCTCGCCCCTGCTTGAAGGCCAACTGGTTTCCGGCTTGGCCTTGCGCATTCCCGAGGGCGAGCGCGCCGTCGCGGTCAAAGCCGACGAAGTCATGGGCGTGGGCAACAAAGTCCAGCCCGGAGATTTCGTCGACGTATTCCTTATGCTGAAGTTCGACGGCAAGGATATCGACCGCAGCCAAGCGCGCCTTCTGCTGTCGCGCAAGCGTGTGCTGGCCTTCGGCAGTGCATCGGTTGACGGCCTGCCTTCCCAAACCGACAAGAACGGCAACCCGCAGGCGCAGCAGCAACAACGTGCCGAAGCCGCACGCACGGCCGTGCTCGCGGTGCCCGTAGACGACATCAACCGCCTGACGCTCGCGGAGAACAGCGGCCGCCTGTTGCTGGCCCTGCGCAATCCCACCGACATGTCGGAGCCCGATCCGAAGTTGTTTGCCGAATTGCCCACGGCCCTGCAGGCAGCGCCACTGAAACGCGGCGAACCGCCGCGCGCGCCGCTTGAAGGCCTGGACCGCGCCCAGGCCGGCCTGACGGCTGCCGATTTCGTGACCGGCGGCAAGCCCGGCGCCCTGCGCACGCCCAGCGTCGCGGCACGGCCCGCTGTAGCAGCCGGCGCCGCCGGCAGCCGCGGTGGACTTCAGGTCGAAGTCATCCGCGGCGATCGCAGCGAAACCATCCGTTATTGATCGGCGTCACGACCATGCATGCCCCGCACGAAAAACACACCATGACGCACCCTCCTCGCGCGAAACCCAACGCCCCGGTTCATGCCCTGCGTCCGACCCTCGTGGCGCTGTGCCTCCTGACGCCGAGCGCTTGGCCCATTGCGTCCTCGGTCGCCAATGCACAAGCCGTCGCTCCGGGCGCGTCGATCCCATTCCGCGTCGACGCTGGCACACAAAAGGAGCTGCTGATCCCGAAGGGCATCGAGCGCATGGCCATTGCCGACGAAGCGGTGGCTGGGGTGGCGCTCACCCGCCAAACGCCGAACTCCCCGGCCGCGCGCCTGATCGTGACCGGCAAGGCCGCAGGACGGACCACGCTGATGCTCTGGGAAAAGGGCCAATCGACCGCCACGGTGTACGCGCTCGAAGTGCGTCGCCGCGCCTCGACGCTCTCCGGCTCGCTCGACAGCATGACCGCGCATCATGAAGCGCGAGACGCCGCACTGGCCGCAGGGGGAGAGAAATCCCCGCTGGTCGACCGCTCCGTCGTCAACGTGCGCAGCAACACCGTGCAGGTCGAGGTCAAGGTCGTCGAGTTCAACCGCAGCGTGCTCAAGCAGGCGGGCCTCAACATCTTCAGCACGCGCGCCAATTCCAACGGATTCAGCTTCGGCTCTTTCACGCCAGCGTCACTGAGGTCCGCGACTTTCGCATCGGATGGAAGCATCAGCGGCGATTACGCCAACCCGCTCGCGCAAGCCTTCAGCCTGCTGTTCAACTTCGGCAAGGCCGGCATCGGGCTGAATGTCGGCTTCCTCGAAGGCAACGGCATGGCGCGCGTGCTCGCCGAGCCCACGCTGGTGGCGCTGTCGGGCCAGAGCGCGAGTTTCCTGGCCGGCGGCGAACTGCCGGTGCCCGCCCCGCAGGGCTTGGGCACCACGAGCATCGAATACAAGCCTTTCGGCATCGGCCTTACGGTCACGCCCACGGTGCTTTCGAACGATCGCATCGTGCTCAAGGTGGCACCGGAAGCCAGTGATCTCGACTACACCAACTCGCTGAGCATCGGAGGCGTTGCGGTACCGGCCATCAGTACGCGCCGTGCCGACACCACAGTCGAACTCGGCGACGGCGAGAGCTTCATCATCGGCGGCCTCGTGAGCCGCACCACCACCTCGAACGCAGACAAGGTGCCGCTGCTCGGCGACATCCCGGTGATCGGTACGTTCTTCAAACAGAACAGGTACCAGATGAGCGAGAAGGAACTGGTCATTCTCGTCACCCCGCACCTGGTGAAGCCGATTGCGCGCAACACCGATCTCACACCATACCTGCCAGGCGGTGCCGAGCAGCGTGATGGCCCCGTGTGGCGCGCGCACCTCCTGGGGCCGGCCTCTGGCACGACAGTGCCGGGCTTCTCCCGTTGATGGAAACCAGCCATTCACGACCTGTGGCCGACGCCATGAACGCCCCCCGCGACCACCTTCCCGAGACCGGCGCAGAGACCTATCTCTTCGCCTCGCCCAACGGCGGCCACATCACATGGTTGACCGATGCCCTTTCCAGGCTAGGCGCGGTGGTGATGCTGTCGCCCGACATCAAGTCGCTCGATGAGCGCATCGCTCTGCTCAGCCCGGCAGCCGTCTTTCTCGACTTCTCTGGTGATCACGCCGAGGCTGCAAGCGAATTGCACCAACGCCTCAAGCGCGACTGGCCCGAGTTGCCAGTGCTCGCAACGGGCGTCTCGGCCGAGCCGGCCTCGATGCTGGCCGCACTGCGTGCCGGTGTGGACGATTTCATCGACATGGCCGCACCGCAGACCGATGCGGCCAACACGCTGCGCAAGCTGCTTGACCGCCGCAGCAGCCTGTCGAGCGGCACGCGCGGAAACACCATCGCGCTGCTGGGCGCCCGGCCAGGCATCGGCGTGACCACGCTCGCGGCCAGCTTGTCGCTCGTGCTCCACGACCAACTGGCCCAGCCGGCTCAAGCGCCGACGAAGGCCCCGGGCCGCAGCGCGCGACACGGCGTCGCCCTGCTCGACCTGGGCCTGCCTGCACGCGACGGCTTGCTCTATCTCGACACGCAGAGCAGCTTCAGCTTCGTCGATGGCGTGCGCAACCTGCGCCGGCTCGACCAGACACTGCTGCACACCGCCCTCGCGCATCACGACAGCGGCATCGCCGTGCTGCCGCTGCCGGCAAGCCTCGCCCAGGTGCGCGAGATCTCGCATGCCGACTCGGTCGCACTGATCAAGCGGTTGGGCGAGTTCTTCGACTATCAGATTGCCGACCTCGGTGGCTTCTCGACCATCGATTTCGTGGTGCAGACGGTGAAGGAGGCGCAGCGCGCCTGGGTCGTTTGTGACCAGAGCATCGGCGCGATCGTGTCGACCGCAACCATGCTCAAGGAGTTGCGCACGCGCGGTGTCGAAACCGACCAGCTGTCGCTCGTCGTCAATAAGTTCGACAGCCATGTGGGGCTGTCGGCCAAGGACATCGCCGAGCGGCTCGAACTGCCGCTTCGCCACGTGTTGCCAGCGCGCAGCGCGCCATTGCTCGGCGCCGCAAGCCGCGGCGAGATGCTGGTTCGCATCGCACGCAACGACCCCTATTCACAGGCCGTGGCCGGCCTCGCGCGCAGCCTGCACGAGGAGTGCACGACAGGCTCTGTGTCCGCCCCACTCGGAGCCACGCGTTGGCCTTCGACGCTGATGTCGAAGATCACCGGCTTCCGGAAGAGCTCTACCCAAGGTTGAACAGTCCATGTCCACCGATATCGAATTTGCCGACGACGACCAGACGTTCATCAACTCCCAGCAGTTCCAGGACATCAAGAGCTGGACGCACGATCACCTGCTGAGTCGCATCGAGGAACTGGGCGCGGAGTTCGGCCGCTGGTCGCGCGCGTCGATCCAGCAGTTCGTCGAACTGGAGGTCGACAGCTTCGTGCGTCTGCGCCGCGTGCCGATCAACGACCGCGAGATGCAGCTCATCGCCGATGCGCTGACCAAGGAGCTGGCCGGCTTCGGCCCGCTGGAAGACCTGCTGAACGACCCGGCCGTCGAAGACATCCTGATCAACGGCTATCAGAACGTCTATGTGTCGCGGCACGGCATGCTGGAACGCGAGACGCTGCGCTTCGCGGATTCCGAGCACGTGATGCGGATCGTGCGGCGCATCCTGGCTCCGCTGGGGCGCCGGCTCGACGAATCGAACCCGATGGTCGACGCGCGCCTTCCGGACGGGGGGCGCATCAACGTCATCATCGAGCCGCTGGCCATTGACGGTTTGTCAGTCTCGATTCGGAAGTTCCGCAAGGAGCCCCTGACTCCCGCAGATCTGGTGAAGCTCGGCACTTTCGATGCCGGCATGGCGCAACTGCTGGAAATCGCAGTGCGCGCGCGCTGCAACGTTCTCGTGAGCGGTGGCACCAGTTCGGGCAAAACCTCGTTGCTCAACGCGCTGGCGAGCTTCATTCCCTCGCGAGAGCGTGTGATCACCATCGAGGACACGGCTGAGCTTTCGCTCAGCACCAGCCATGTGGTGCGCCTCGAAAGCCGACCCGGAGGCTTCGATGGCACCGGCGTGGTGTCGATCCGCGACCTGCTGCGCAACAGTCTGCGCATGCGGCCGGACCGGATCATCGTCGGCGAAGTGCGCGGCGCGGAAGTCATCGAGATGCTGCAGGCCATGAACACTGGCCACGAAGGCTCGATGGGAACCATCCACGCGAGTTCGCCGCGCGAGTGTCTCTATCGTCTCGAAATGCTGGCGGGCTTTGCTGGCTACCAGGGCAGCGAGGTGAGCCTGCGGCGCCAGATCGCCAGCGCCATCGACTTCATCGTGCAGATCGGGCGGATGTCGAACGGCCAGCGTCGCATTATCTCGCTGAGCGAAGTGACGGGCGTGAACGACAACGTGGTGGCGATGCAGGAGCTGTATCGCTACGAGCCGGTCGTTTCGCCCGACGGCGAGGAGCGCGACCGCTGGGTGTCGCTCGGCATTGCGCCGCACTCCCCGAAGATCACGCGGTTCCGCCAGTCGCTCGCGCGCGCGCAGCAGGGAGAGCCCCGTGCGTGAGGTCGTGCTGCTCGGCTTTGCAATGGTCGCGCTGCTGCTGGCGGCGTGCGGACTGTTCCTGTGGCAATGGGCAAAGAAGCGCCAGACGCAACACGCCGTGGGGCGGCATCTCGATCAACAGATCCGCGCGGGTACGAGCACGTCAGCACCAGCAGCCTTCTCCGCGATGCCGCCCGCGCAGGCGGCCGAGCCGATGGGCAGCGACGTCTCCGGACTGACCACCGACCCGTGGCTCGAGACCGAGGCCGCGGCCGCAGCGGCCGCTCGGCCCAAGCGCTGGCTTGACCGGGCGTTGCCCGGCTGGCTGGTGGGCGTGGTCGAAGCTCGATTGCTCGTTCTCGGTTTGGTCGCCGTTGTGGCGCTGTCGCTGGTCGCCGGCTTGTTCGGTGGCTGGCTTGCCGCGCTCGCCGCCCTGGTCCTGCTCGCGCTGGCCGGCACTTTCGGCGTCTGGCTTCGGTTGCAAAAGATGCGCCGCCAGCTGGTGAGCCAATTGCCCGGATACATAGACGCCATGGTTCGCCTGATCACCATCGGGAATTCGACGCAGGCGGCCTTCCAGCTTGCCATCGGCAGCACACAGGAGCCGCTGCGCGGCCATCTGGAACGCTCGGCAGCGCTGGTGCGTGCAGGCGTGGACCTGGACAAGGCACTGCACCAGACAGCCACCAACGTGCGCGTCGAGGAGATGTTTCTTCTGGCCTCGATCCTTGGGCTGGGCGTGCGCTACGGCGGACGCGCCGACCTGCTACTCGAACGCGTGAGCAACTTCATGCGCGATCGCGAACAGGCCGAGCACGAGTTGGTGGCGATGTCGTCGGAAACACGGCTTTCGGCCTGGATTCTGGGACTGCTGCCCGTGGGAGTGGGCACCTTAATGATCATGAACAACCCAAGCTACTTTCTTGGGATGTGGAACGATGGCACCGGCCGGATGCTCGTCTTCACGGGCGTTGGACTTCAGGCATTGGGCGGCCTGTTGTTGTATCGGCTTGCGAGGATTGCATGATGCTGACACCGAGTGTTTTGACAGCCATCAGCCTAGGATTGCTGGCGCTCGGGTTGCTTGTTGCGGCCGGCACGTTGATTGCATCGGAGCTGCGCCGGGCGCGCAGCGGCCGCGTGATCAGCAAGGCAATTCACCATGGCACGGTGTCATCGGGGGCAGGCGCCACCGAAGTCGACGTGGCGTTCGGGGGACAGTACAAGCCCGAAGTCGAATTGCCATTCCACTGGCTGGATTCACGCCTCGGACGGGCATTCGTTGCCGACGAAGACCGCGACCTCATCGATCAATGCGGACTGCCTTCTCAACGTGCCCAGTTGATCTTTCTCGTCACGCGCGTCCTGCTGGCGATCTTGCTGCCATTGCTGGCATTTGCTCTCTGGAGCGGAGGGCATACGCAACGCACGGTCATCCTGGTGCTTGCCACCCTTTTCGTGATCGGTTTCATGGGACCGAAATGGATGCTAAGCCGAATTGCCGCCGGTCGACGAACGCAAGTTGCAAGAGAGCTTCCGCTCTTCGTGGATCTTTTGAAATTGCTGCAAGGCGTAGGCATGAGCCTGGACCAAGGTTTACAGGTCATGGCCACTGACTTCTCACATGTCCTGCGTGTCCTGGGGTACGAGTTGACTCTGGCCAATCGGCAATACGCCCAAGGCCGCACTCGCGAACATTCGCTGCACCGCCTTGCCACTCTGCACAAGAACGAGAACCTGAGCAGCCTGGTTGCACTGCTGGTGCAGGTCGACCGCCATGGCGGCGCGGTCCAGGAGCCGCTTCGCACTTTCAGTGATCGCCTTCGCGAACACCGCCGCTCGGAAATGAAGGAGCGCATCGGAAAGATCACTGTGAAGATGACCGGCATCATGGTCATCACACTGCTGCCTGCGTTGCTGATCGTGACTGCAGGCCCTGGCTTCCTCGCCATCTTCCGTGCCTTAGGGAGCGTCGTTAAATGAACGCATTCTTCGACCCACCTATGCGCATCGTCTGGGCATCCATGGCCACGGGGTTAGCTCTACTAGTTTCCGGGTGTGCCGCGACCAAGGACCACTACGCAGCAGGCGAAGACGCCCAGCAACGGCAAGCCTTCGAGGCCGCCAGCGAAACGAAAAGCGGCGCCAACATCGACACCCAGGCGACCTATCTCAAGGTCGTCGGCCAGATGCAGCAACAGGGCCTGTGGTTCGCGTCGTTGGCACACATCGACGCCCTGGAGCAGCGCTGGGGTGTTACCCCCGACTCCACCCGCGTGCGCGCTGACGCGCTGCGCCAGACAGGCCAGGCTGAGCTCGCCGAAGCCGCCTACAAACGCTTGCTGACCACGCCGCAGGAGGCCGCGGGCTACAGAGGCCTGGGCCTGCTGGCCGGCGCACGCGGGCACTATGGAGAGGCCGTGCAGCTGTTCAAGCAGGCGCAACGTCGAACGCCGACCGATGCGTTGCTGTTGAGCGACCTGGGTTATGCGAGCCTGCGTGCCGGCCACCTTGAGGAGGCACGCCTTCCCCTTATGCAGGCCCTGCAGTTGCAGCCCGATAGCAAGCAAGCACAGGCCAATGTGGCGCTCTATCTCGAGGCCACGCATCAGCCGGAACAAGCCACGGCCCTGATGGATGCGAACCGCATGCCTGAAGCCACGCGTGCCGCCGTGCGCGCGGCGGCATTGCAGATGCGCGCCGCAGCAGGGAGTTCGGCCGCCTCGGCACCTGCATCCGCGACGCTGCCGCGCGACGAATCGATGGCCCCCTTGCCACTCGCACTCAAGCCTACTCGCTGGGCTGGAATGGGTGGCGTGCGCACCGCCACCCAGCTGAACCCGTCCGTCTCGGCCGCAGACACGCCTCTTTCACCGAACCCGACTTCACCACGAGGGACACCATGAACAACAACGAGCTTGCCCACCGGCTTTCCGCACTGTCCGCCTGCACGCTGGCCGCGGCCTTTTGCTTCGTGACGGCGGCAGCCTCTGCGCAAACCGTCAGCGCAGGCGCAGCGCAAGGCGGCACGAGCAGCACCGCAGCACCGGCCGTGGATGCCGCCGCCGCGAAGCCGGCAATGGAGACCCAGGTCGTTGTGGCAGAGGAAGAAGAAACTTACAGCCTCCCGCTTCAGGTTGGCGATGCGACGTCGAACCTTTTCGCCTGGCAGCGAAGCGGAGAGGTCGCGTCGAAAACGCCTCGGCCGATCGCGGGCAGTGTTGCCGGTCGCAGCTATGAGCGTTACCTCAAGAGTTTCGAGCACCCGATTCCGGAGCATTTGAACTCCTCGGTGAAGACGCAATCAAGCGCCGGCAAGTAACAGCACACGCAACCTTCGCGACTTCTTCTAGCGCCGTCATGAAACGCCTCATCCTTCGCCCCTCCGGCCGCGGACAGCGAGGGGTCTATGCGATCGAGTTCTCCATCGTCTTCATCTTCCTGTTCACGATGCTGTATGCGTTGATCTGCTACGGCATCATTTTCACGTTGAGGTTCAGCTTGCAAAATGCCGCCGAAGACGGTGCTCGTGCCGCCTTGCGATATCAGACGAGCTGGGCGGACCGGAAGAAAGAAGCCGAACGGGTCGCCCTCGCGCAGGTTCCCGTCAAGCTACCGGGCGGACCGAGCATCCTTGCCCAGCGCTGTCAAGTACTCCCCTCCGGGGAGGCCGACTGCTCCGGCACTGTGAACTGCACCTCAAGCTGGGAGCAGCGCTGCCAAGTAGTCGTGACCGTCAAGGCCACGGGCATTGCGGAGCTGCTCCCTCCCCTGCCGCTCTTCGTCGTGCCCGACACGCTTGTGGGGCAGGCCAGCATGCTCCTTGACGGAGGATTGCCATGACGTGCATGCAGCGCCCCCCCGCGAGATTGCAACGAGGAATCGCGGCCATCGAATTTGCATTCGTCTTCATGGCGCTTCTCTTTGCGATCTACGGCATTGCGACGTTCGGTGCCGTGCTCTACACGCAACAGATCATCTCGCGCGCGGCGGAAGATGGTGCACGCGCTGTTCCTATGATCCTGTCACCGCCGCTCACGACTAACGATGCTCGGGTCGAAGCCACGGTACGCGACTCGCTGGCGGCCGCGCTGATCGCGCCCGTCTCGGCCAACGCATCCCCCGGTAGCAGGCGGAGCTGGCTCGCCGACAACACGACAGTGAAAACAGAACTCACAGGTGCCAGCGGCGGCGGCCCGAACACGACGGCGATCGTGACGGTGACCTACCGCTATAGCGCCAATCGCCTATTGCCGACGCTGCCCGTGCTCGACACGAGCCGCTGGATGCCTGACAACCTTCTCAGCCGCGCGACAGTCGCGATTCCGTCCTAGACAGGAGCACTGATCGACATGAACACCCCCCCCCATGCGATGCATCGCATAGCACGTGGCAGCCCCACATTGTCTCGCCGATCGGCACTGCGCGGCTCAGTCGTCATCAATGCCACCATTGCGCTGGCGCTCGTCGTCGTGATCCTGATCGGCTCCGAGCTTGGTTATCTTTTCTACATGAAGCGGGAACTGCAGAAAGCATCCGACCTCGCCGCGCTGGCAGGCACCCAAGTACTCAAGGCGGACAACTGCGACTTCGCTAAAGGAGTAGCCGCAACGAATGCTGCCAAGAACCTGTCGTTCCTGAAGCCCGAACAGTACGATTTCACGGCCGTCTGCGGCCGCTGGGACCCGACAACGCGTCCACCACCACAGTATTTCGGTACCGCCAGCGGAATCGAAACGAACAACGCGATCAAAGTGACGATCGAAGGCAGGCCAAGCCTGCTCTTCCCGTCGATTCCGGGCAACGCCGCTCGCGCCGTTGTGGTGCAATCGCTTGCAACGAGGAGCGAGGCCACGGCAGCATTCTCTGTCGGCGCCCAGCTCCTTCGCACCAACGGAAATTCCCCGCTGATGCAACTGCTCAAGGCTGTCGGCGTGGACGTCACCAAGCTGACAGTATTGGACTCCGAAGGTCTTGCCAACGCCAAGATCACACCCGCCGGCCTCTTGAAGGATCTTGGGCTCAACGTTGACCTCGACGCCGGCGTGCTAACGCCGGAAGCTCTTGCCAAGATACCGAACGTCTCGGTGGGGCAAATACTCACCGTGGCATTGAATGCAGTGTCGGGCGATACGGTTCTGAGCGCATCGTTGAAAGCACTTCAAACCGAACTGGTCGAGGCCGGCCTCGACAAGATTTCGTTGCGCCTGTTAGCTCCCGATACCGGCGGCACTGGTCTCCTGACAGTGAAGGCACCCGACGGCACGAACGCGGCAGCTCTTCTGACGCAGATCGATCTTGGGAGCATTCTGCGTACCACTATCGGCATTGCGACGGCCAGCAAACGCGGCCTGGCCGTCCAAGACCTTAACCTATTGGGCGTCAACATCCAGGCAGGAATCGTCGAGCCTCCCTCCATCGGCATCGGCGGGGTCGGCACTCGGGCTTACAACGCGCAGGTTCGCCTATACATCGATATCGATTCGAACAATCTTCTCGGCGGCATCCTGAACCCGTTGGTCAGCGGGCTGCTAGGAACCCGGGTTCATCTTCCGATCTACCTGGATGCCGTAAGTGGACTTGGTGAGATTTCCAAGCTGGATTGCCTTGCTACGCCTCCGACAGCAACCATCGATGTGACCTCTTACATCTTGAAAGCCTGTGTCGGCAAGGTAGACGATCCCATTGTTCGCTTTTCAACAAAGAACCTTTGCAACGATCCTCTAATCCTGAAGCCTGAACGATTGATTCAGCTTCTCAACCTTCCCGTTCCTGGGCCCACCACGCTCTCGTTGGATGCGTTGACGCAAAAGGACACGTTGAAGCTTGTGGTGGGGGAAACAAAATCTAGCCAGGCCAACGGAGCCTCTATCGGCACGACCCTTTCCAACCTCGTCAATGCGTTGCTCAGCACCTTGAACCAACTCCTCACGCCATCTACTGGTTCGACCTCCACCGATCGCGCCAACGCGCTGGCAGACTCGTATCTCAATGCGACCAAGAAACCGAGTGGGTTCTATGACGCTGACAAAGTAGTGGACCTTCTGAAGAACGGCAGCCCGACATCGCCGAACCTCGGTGACTGGACGCGCAAGGTGATGGTTCAGGATCCCGTGCTTGGTCTTTTCCCCGTGGAAAAGACCATGTCGGTCTGGGATGTTCTAACTCTCCAGACCACGCCTTCGGGTGGCCTTCTTGGTCTGCTCGGCCTTGGCCAGTCTTGCGCTGGCCTACTCCAGCAGCTCCTGCTTTGGAATACGTGTGTCAAGAGCAAGGTGGTCGATGCGCTGAACTCCGCGCCGGCGGGCGTTATCAGCAATGCGGCCAGCCAGTTGCCCGACAGTACCGTCCCCATCGGTAGCGCTGGCATCAGTGGACTCCTCCAAGCACTGCTCAGTCCGGTCATCGCCCTCCTGAAGCCAATTCTGGACGGCCTCGGGACCACGCTGTCTTCGATCCTGAGCAACATCCTCGGACTTGAGCTAGGCCGTACTGACGTGAAGTTGAATGCATTGCAGTGCGGTCGCGCACAGTTGGTGTATTGACGCTCTTTTTCCGATATCTGTCTCTCCGTTTTAATGTCATCCCCCTCCAACTTCGACGAACTCGACCTCTTTGTCTGGGAAGGCAAAGCCGACATCCTCGACCGCATTGCGCGGTGCATGGCGAGCTTCGACGTGGAAGTCATCCGGGCCGATGGCCTGCCGCCGCCCCAGCAGGACCGCGGTGTCGCGCTGCGTCCTTCCGTCGCGATCATCAGCGTCACCGTCATCGACGGCGGCGGGCTTCCTCATGCCACGGAGCTGCTGCAAGGCATGCCCGTGATCTGGGTCGCTGCGGCCTCGCGCGAGCGCGACTCGCGCACGTATCCACCCGAGTACCTGCACGTCCTGCCCTACGACTTCACCTGCGCCGAACTGCGCACGATGGTGGCCAAGCTGGTGCGCCAGTTGCGTGCGCGCGATGTCGCGCCGCAGGCGCCCGACGTGCTGGTGGCGCATTCCGATGCAATGAAAGGGCTGCTCGCCGAAGTGGGCGCCTTTGCGGACTGCAACCATCCGGTGCTGGTGCGCGGTGAAACCGGCGTGGGCAAGGAGCGCATTGCGCAGCAACTTCACATCGGCCACCAGCAGTACGGCAAGGGCGCGTTCGTGGCGGTGAACTGCGGGGCGATTCCCGACGGACTGTTCGAGTCGCTGTTCTTCGGCCACACGAAGGGCTCGTTCACGGGTGCCGTGCACGCGCACCGCGGGTACTTCGAACAGGCCACGGGGGGCACGTTGTTCCTCGACGAGATCGGTGACCTGCCGCGCTATCAGCAGGTGAAGTTGCTGCGCGTGCTCGAAGACAGCGCGGTCACGCGGCTGGGTGCAACGTCGCCGATCCGCGTCGACTTCCGGCTCGTGGCGGCGACGAACCGCAACCTGCGTGAGATGGTGGCGAGCGGCGAGTTTCGGGCCGATCTGTTCTACCGGCTCGCGGTCATCGAGCTGCATGTGCCGAGCCTCGAAGAGCGCGGCGAGATCGACAAGATCGCGATCTTCAAGGCGCTGCTGGCGAACGTGCTCGGCGACGAGCTCGAGGCCTTGGGCGAAACGCCGCACTGGCTCAGCGATGCGGTGGCCGAAACCTATTTCCCTGGCAACGTGCGGCAGCTGCGCAACCTCGCGGAGCGCGTGGGCGTGATCGCGCGGCAGTTGCACAGCTGGGACCAGAACCTGATCCAGCGCGCGATCGCGCTCACGCGCGGCACGCCGGCACCGGCTGCGCTGGCCACCGACCGCAATGGCACGGGGGTCCCGCTCGATGCGAATGGCGACCGCAAGGGCTGGAACAGCAGCGAGCGCAACCGCATCATCGCGGCGCTCGAGATCAACGACTGGAAGCGCCAGGACACGGCGCAGCACCTGGGCATCAGCCGCAAGGTGCTGTGGGAAAAGATGCGCAAGTACCAGATCCTCGACGGCGAGCCTGGCATCCCAGAGGAAACTTAGCTCGCCCCCAGGCTGCGCGGCACTTCGTGTCCGCTTCTCCTTCCCCCTACCGGGGGCAACACCTACGGCCCGGCAAAGCCGGTTCCGTGGTGTTTCGCGAAGGGGCTTCGCTGGCGCTTGCCTCGTGAGTCAGTTGATTCCGAGGCGCGTTGACCGACGCAGCGGCGGGTTCGCAATCGATGCGCCCGGTGCGCGGTCGACCAACGGTTCGCTCGCGCAGGTCGTGTTGCTCGAGATGCACAGCGCGCCCAGCAGGCCGTCTTCGGTCAGGACGTTCCGGCTCGGGGGGCCGAAGATGCGGTCGATCCAGTTGTTGGCGCCGATGGGGTCGATGCGCAGTTCGCCGGTGGTGCGCGCCAGGCGCAGTTCCGAAATGCGCAGGTCGAACACGCCGTCGATGTAGTCGAACAGCAGGGTGTAGTAGTCGAGCTGGGCATCGAGCACCTGGGGCAGGGTCTCGCGGCCGAACTCCATGAGGCGGCGGCGGCCGCGGAAGGCCTGGCCCGAGGTGCTGACGGCTTCCATCAACTGGCGCTCGCGTTCGCGGCCGGCCACGGTGCGGGACCACGACGACGCGGTGAGCTCCATCAGGTTGAGCTTCACGCCCTCCATCTTGGCCTCCTGGTTCGCCACTTCGGCCAGGGCGCCCTTGAGCTTGAGCTGGCGATCGAAGCCGTTGCCGAAGTTCCAGTTCAATTCAAACGCGGCGCGCGTGGGATCTTGCGGCGACACGCCGCGCGGGTCCTTGCTCTTCACGACAACGGCGTCGAGCGTGGGGTACAGGCTGGCTTCGGTCTGATCGACCAGCGCACGCGCACGCGCCACGCGGCCCTGGGCTTCGGCCAGTTCGGTGCTGCGCGCCTCGGCGCGGCGCAGCGCTTCTTCCTGCGAGCCGATGCGCCAGTGCGCCGGCGCGGCGAGCACGGGCAGCGATTCGGGCGCGGGCGAGAACTTGAAGTAGTTGCGGAACTTGGCCAGCGCCTCGTCGCGCTGGGCCTCGAAGTCGGACTCGCGCGCAGCCACGAGGGCGCGGCGCGAGGCGGCCATGTTGAGGTCGTTGTCGCCGCTCACACCGAGCGCCACGCGGCGCGCCTCGGCCTTCGACAGGTCGGCCACGACTTCGGTGGCGCGGTGTGCGATCTGCTTTTTCAGGTCGAAGCGCTGCACCTGCAGGTAGGCGGTGAGCGCGTCCAGCACCACTTTCTGCGACGTGGTGGTAACGGCTTCGTCGTCGGCCTGGTTGCCGAATTCGGCGGCGCGCTGCGCCGCGCTCATGGCGCCGCCATCGATCAGGCTCACGCGTGCTTCGGCGGTGAGCACGGTGTAGTTCTCGCTCTTCGCGTCCTTGGCGCCGCTGCTGTAGGTGCCCGAGGAGGTGCCGACCTTGAAGCGCGGGTAGCGCGCCATGCGGGCCGCGTCAACGCCGAAGCTGCTGGTGTTGGCCGCGGCCTGCGCGGTCAGCACTTCGGGGTATTCCTGCGACAGCGCGATGAGCGCCTGCTTCACGCGCTGCGCGTAGCTCGCGGCGCCGAGCGACGGTGACGACAGGCGGCGCGACAGTGCCAGCGCCGCGGGCGGCGCCTCCTGCTCCGGCGACGGTTGGGCATACGCGGTGGGCGGCAGCGCCATGCTGACGCACAAGGTCGCGCAAAGCACACCCGGGGCGATGCGCGCGCGCCGGCCCGGCAACACGGGCTTGCTCATGGTTCGCGGAAGGCTTCGCGCCGCAGTTTCAGCACAGGCCGCAGGATGTACCAGATGAACGGATCGGTCCCCACACGCAGGTCGACTTCGGACTCCATGCCGGCGGTGACGCGGTTTTCCGGCCGCCCCACGTGCGACTGCGACATGCTGATGAGCAGGCGGTAGTACGGCGCGCCGCTGGCAATGGCGGCATCGCGGTCGGCGTCGGCCGCCACGAGCTTGACCTTGCCGTCGACGGCGCCGTAGCGCAGGTAGTCGTAGGCGGTGATCTTCACGCGCGCCTCCTGCCCCACTTCGACAAAGCCGCGGTCGTTCGGGTTGAGGCGCGCCTCGACCATGATCTCGTCCTCGTCGGGCACCACCTCCAGGATGGATTCGCCGGGCTTCACGACCCAGCCGGCGCTGGAGCTGCGCAGGCCCTTCACGATGCCGTCGGCCGGCGCCTTCACCACCGTGCGCGAGCGCTGGGTGCGGGCGCGCGCGAGGTCTTCGCTCAGGCTCGCGAACTGGCGCTCGACGGTGGCGAGTTCGTCCGATGCGCGGCGGCGAAAGCGGCCCTCGGCCTCGGCCATCTTGGCCTGTGCTTCGGTGATGGCGGCCTGCGCCGAGATCACGCCCTGGCGCGCCACGGCGAGTTCGCTGCGCACGCCTTCGGCCTGGCGGCGCTTCTCGAGCACCTCGACCTGGCCGACGAGTTTTTCGCTCAGCAGCTGTTCGGAGATCTCCAGCTCTTTCTGCATCAGCGCGAGCCGGTCGTTCAGGCCCTTGGCCTTGGCTTGCTGTTCGAGCTGCTTGCTGCGCGCCTGCTCCAGGCCCGACACGGCGCCGGCCATGACGCCGCGCTGTTCGAGCGCGCGCGCCTGGTAGGCGCCGACCTCGCCTTCGAGCACGGCTTCGTCGATGTCGGCATCGAACGAATCGCGCTTGAGCGGCTGGCCGCGGCTCTCGGCAATGAGCCGCACGCGGGTGGCCTGCGTGGCGGCGTAGCGCGCGGTGAGCTCCTCGAAGTTCAGGCCGCTGCCGCCCAGGTCGATCTCGACCAGCGACTGGCCCTGCTTGACCTTGTCGCCTTCTTTCACGAGCACGTTGCTGACGATGCCGCCTTCCAGATGCTGGATCGACTTCACGCGGTCGGAGGGGATCACGCGGCCCGGTGCGACGACCACGGTTTCCATCGGAAAGCCGAGCCCCACCGCCGCCAGCACCGCGACCGCGCCGCCGATGATCCACTGGCGCCGCCGGCCTTGCGGCGTGGTCTGCGCCGCCTGTTTCTCGCTCTCGCCCTGAAGCACCTGCGGCAAGTCTGGTTTCAAAATCCCGTTCCCCTGTCTCTGTCTGTCAGTCGGTCGATCCGTGGCAACCACGAATCACGCATCGCGTGGCCTGCTTGCTCACGCCATCGAGCGCGAGGCGGCCGGGACGCCTGCATTGCTGTTGCTGCTGCCGCTGCCGTCGTCGGTGCTGTCGCCCAGCGCCACCAGCGGTTTCTTCACGCCGAAGAGCTTGGGCACCATGACGGCGGCGGAGCCGATTTCCACGTTGCCCTGGCCGGTGACGTGATAGACGGCGGAGGCCGCCGACACGATGCGCAGCGAGTGCGTGACCACGACCACGGTACGCACCTTGGCCACCGCGAGCATGGTCGCGAGCAGGTTGCGCTCGCTTTGAAAGTCGAGGTCGTTGCTGGGCTCGTCGAGCACCAGCACCGAGGGCTTGCGCAGGAAGCTCATGGCCAGCGCGAGCTTGCGCCGCTCGCCCACCGAGAAGCCGGTGCCGCCCTCGCCCACCACGGTGCGGTAGCCGTCGGGCAGGCGCGAAATGAAGTCGTGCGCGCCCGAGAGCTTGCAGGCCGCGACGATCTGCTCGTCGCTCTGGCCCGGCGCGCCGCGGCGCATGGTGTCGACCAGCGGGCCGCCGAACCAGTACACCTCCTGCGAGAGATAACTGATCCAGCGCGACAGCTCTTCGCGGCCGAACTGCGACAGGTCGTACTCGCCGATGCTCACCACGCCGTGCGTGGGCGTGTACAGGCCCGACAGCAGCTTCACCAGCGTCGACTTGCCCGCGCCGTTGCGCCCGACGATCACATGCAGGCCGCCGGGGCCGATGTCGAGGTCGACGTTTTCCAGCACGGGCTGCGGCGCGTCTTCGGTGAAGCTGAAGCTCACGTCTTTCAGCGTGACGCGGCCCAGCGGCTGCGGCAGCGCCATGCCGGTGGGCGCCTTCTCGACCGGCTCGCCGAGCACGGTTTCCAGCCGCTTGGCGGCTTCCTTGGCGGTGGCCAGCGCGCGCCAGTTCGACACGAGCCCGGCCACCGGCTGCAGCGCCTTCAGCGCGAGCATGTTGGAAGCAACGAGGCCGCCCACCGTCATCCACTGCTGCATGACGGCGATGGCGCCGACGGTGACGACGATCACCGAGAACACGGTGAGCAGCACGGTGGTGCCGTCGCGCGCGGTTTCGATCTGGCCGTTCTTGCCGAAGCTCTCGCTGAGCCAGGCGTTGTAGGTCTGCTGCCAGACCTCGATGGTCGGGCCGTCGTTCGACTGCGCCTTGAGCGTCTCGCGCGCATGGCAGATCTCGGAGGTGATGCGATCGAGCCCGCGCCCGCGCAGCACTTCTTCGACGCGGCCGGCGCGCACTTCGTCGGCCCACCACCAGGCCAGGAACGCCATGATGGCCAGGAAGGCCGCCACCACGGGCAGCACCGGCAGCGCGACGATGCCGATCACGATCAGCGCGAAGATCGCCATCGGCAGGTCGAAGATCGATTGCGCGAGCCCGCCGGTGACGGTGCCGCGCACCGCGCCCACGTCGCGAAAGAACAGCTGCCAGGACGAGGCCGGCCGCGCCTCGAGCGCGCGCAGCGGCCGCCCGAGCATGGAGTGCAACAGCGCGCCCGACACGCCGTGGTCGACGGTGGCGCCCGCGTTGCGCAGCAGGCGCGAGCGGCGCGTGCGCAGCCAGAACTCGATGCACAGGAAGAACAGGATGCCGCTCACCAGCGCGGCGAGCGTGGAGACGCCGCTGCGCGAGAGCACGCGGTCATACACCTGCAGCAGGAAGATCGAAGGCAGCAGCCCGAACAGGCTGATCGGCAGCGACAGCCAGGCCGCGCTCTTGACGAGCGGGTAGGCCGCGCGAAACGCATCGTTCAGCGCACCGGCATACGGACTGGCGCCGGGGACTTCCGGCCTGTCGGCAACCAGCTGGCTGGGCAAGAGGAACTTGATCATGGAAAAAGACCGATCCGTCGGGCAACGACGCCTGCATCATTATCAACTGTTACCCGACTGTTACAAGGCAAAAATTCGCCTCTGACGCCTCTCAGCATCGGTGGGTGCGAACCTGCGCCGGACCGGTCGTTTCCGTACCGCGCGTTCCTTGCTGCGCGGCGTTTTCCCTGAGCGTGCAATTCATCGTTTTGTGGGTATGGCTGTGGGTCGCGGTGCGGCCGGATGAGCCCGGCAGGCCTTCGGCAAAAACGAGGGCGATGTTGGCGCACAGCAGCATCAGCAGCACCCAGGCGCACAGCAGCTGCAGCCAGCCCAGCCACCAGCGCCGCGGGGGTACCTCGCGTTCGGATTCATAGGGGATGTGGACCAGTGCGTTCCATCTCATGGCAGTGCTTTCAGGACCCGGGCCAGCCGGGAAAGACCGACACCGGCGGAGCTCTTGGCCAGCACCCAGTCGCCTGGTTGCAGCAGCCCGCCGAGTGCGGTGGAGAGGTCGGACACATCGACAAACCAATGGGAGCGGACCTTGGTGCGGATGCGCGTGTGAAGCGCCCGCATCAAGGGTCCGCACAGGAGCACGCGGTCAGGTTGCGACGCCAGCAACTCGGCCTCCAGATCGAGGTGATGGCGTTGCGCCGCGGGCCCCAGCTCCTGCATGTCGCCCAGGATGGCCACCCGGCGCGCAGGCTCGCAGGGGGCTTGTGACAGCAACTCAAGCGCCGCCCGCATCGAACTCGGGTTGGCGTCGTAGGTTTCATCGATCAGCTTGAAGCTTCCGCCGCCGATGTGAATGGTGTGCAGCGCACCGCGTCCGCCCGGCGGCTCGAAGTGCGCAAAGGGTTCGACCGCCGCGGCCAGCGGCAGGCGCAGCGCCTGCAGCGCGGCCAGCGCGGCCACGGCGCTGGCGCCCATATGGCGGCCCGGCGCGTTCAGGCGCAGCTGGAAGGGCTCGCCGGCCACCTCGGCCTGCACCTCGCCGTGGTCGAAGGCGAGCAGGCGCACGTCGGCGTCCTTGTGCTCGCCGTAGGTCACGATCTGCAGCTGGTGCGCCATGGCCGCTTCGGCGAAGGTGGCGAACTCGGGCATGTCGCGGTTGAGCACCACGCGGTCGCCCGCGGCCATGGCCTGGAACATGCGGCAATCGAGCCGCGCGGCGGCCTCCGACGGGCCGCGGTGCTTCTGCGACGCGGCCGACAGCCCCGTCACCACGATGAGCGAAGGCCGCATCAGCTGCGCCGAGGCCGGCATGTGCGAGGTACCCATTTCGAGCACCCAGTAGGCGGCATGGCGCGGCATGCAGGTGAGGTTCCACGCGATGCCCGAGGGCAGGCTGATGTTGCCTTCGGGCTGCGCCACCTCGCCCCACACAGTGAGCGCGCCGGCCAGCATGGCGGCCACGGTGCTGCTGCCCGCGCCGCTGCCCAGCACGCCGCACACGCGGCCGGTGAATTCGGTGCGTGCGTGGTCGCCCAGCTCGAGCACGGCCTGCAGCACGTTGGCCACCTGCAGCACGGGCACGCGCTTGTCCAGGTGCGGCTTGGGGTCGGTGCACAGCACGGCCGCGGCCGGCTGCAGCACGCCCTTGAGCGTGACGGCGGCCAGCGGCGTCTTCGAGGGCCGGGCCTGGTGTTCGAACACGACGCGGCCCTTGCGCATGAAGGTGCGCTGGGTCACGCCGGTGGCGCGCCAGCCGTCCTCGGGCTTGACCACCCACTCGCCGCCGGTCACGCGCGCCATCTCGCTGGCCGTCCAGACCGCGCCGTCGTCGCGCACGCCGCCACCGCCGCCGCCGGGGCCCGCGCCGCCGGGCTGGCTGCGCCGGTCGAGCAGGTAGCGGTGGTAGGCCGCGAAGCCGGTCACGTACTGCTCGACGTCGTCGATGCGCACGCGGAACGAGTGGTGCCGCACGAAGAAGGCGCCGACGACCGTGGACGGCCGGCGGAAGTACATCGCCATCTCGGGCCAGAAGAAACCGTTGAGCAGGTAGTGCGCGCGGTAGTCGAGCGCGCGGTAGAACTTCTCGGTGTCCAGCTCGTCGAGCAGGTGCCGCATGGCGGGCATGCTCTCCAGCCGCTGCAGCATCTGCTGCGCCGCCAGCATGAGGCTAAGCAGCGTGGGAAAGGTGGTCTTGCGGTCGAGCACGAAGTCCAGGTAGCCCGCCACGTTCTGCAGCCCGAAGCGGAAGTAGCGCTCCTGCGGGCTCCACTGCGTGAGCTCGTTCACGCAGCCGCTGAGCCAGTGGTCGTGCGACTGCCAGTGCTGGCTTGCAATGAAGTGGTCGAAGGCCTTCTCGACCGCGGCCAGCCAGCGCGGATCGCGCGTGAGGCCGTACAGGCGCATGAGGCCGAAGGCCGCTTCGCCGTCGTAGAAGATGACGCGCGAGGCCTGCTTGAGCGACAGGTCGGCCGCGTGCAGCACGTGGTCGAAGCGCCCGCTGGCCGGGTCCTGCAGCGCCACGATGCCCAGCGCGAGCTTCTCCAGCAGCGGCAGCCAGTGGCGCGTTTCCATCAGCTCGCAGTAGCGCACGAACATGCGCACGCAGGCCGCGTTGCCGCCCAGGCGGATCTCGCCGCCGGTGTCGACCAGGTAGGACACCTCGCGGCCGTCGGGCAGCGTGTAGTCGCGGATCAGCGCGTCGGTGAGGTGGTCGATGGCGCGGTCGATGGCCGCGCGCAGCGTGTCGTCGCGCGTGAGCTCCCAGGCCTCGAGCATGGCGTGCACGGTGCCCGCGTGGCGCATCGCGTCGTAGGTCGGGATGCGGCGGTCGAAGCACGGAAAGTAGCCGTACACGAACAGCCCGTCGCTCTGCATCTGGCGCGCCAGGTACGACGAGCCGCTGCGCACCAGCTCGAGCACCGCCTGCGGGTTGAGCGCCGGCAGCTGGCGGCGGCCCGCGTCGAGCCCCGTGCCCACGAGCTTGTGCACCACGCCGTCGGGCTGGCAGAACACGCCGACCGTGGCCAGCAAGTACACGGTGCGCTCGGACGACTCTTCCAGCGGCAGCGTGCGCTCGAAGCGGGCCTGCGCATAGACGTCGAAGTTGCGCACGTTCACCACCGAATGCGCGATGGTCGAATCGCCGCACAGCATGGCGTTGGCGTTGAGTTCCTGCTCGGTGAAGGCGAAGCCGAAGTCCTGGTCGAAGGCCAGGCCGAGCCGGAAGTAGTTGCGCTTGACCGCGGTGAGCTGGGTCTTGAACTGCGTCCAGTCCATGGGACTGGCGCCCTCGACCCAGTCGATGCGCAACCAGGGCGAGACGATGCCGCGCTCGCGCACCCATCGCTCGACGAGGTCGGCGCCTTCGCGCCAGGCGGTCTCGAAGTCGTCGGCCCGCGCATGCACGACGTGCGCACGCTGGGAGCCGTCGCTCACCGAGAAGAAGAGCGTGAAGGCCGGGTACGGGGCAGGCAACGCCGCGCACACGGACACCAGGCGCTCGTGGCAGGCGTGGAGCTGGTCTGAGAAGGACATCATTCGGCCCCGGTCGAATGCGGGCGAAGGCCGGTCGCGTCCGTCATCTGCTCTCGCTTGAATGACGTGATCGCGGACCGGAAGCCGCCCGTGAAATCATCGCGTGCTCCCGATTCAGCGGTAGCTGAACTCGGCGCGACGATTGAGCTGATGGCCCTCCTCGGTGGTGGCAAGCGATGCGGGCTTTTCAATGCCCCAGCTGACGGCTTCGATGCGTTCGCCCGGCACGCCCATCTGCGTGAGCATGCGTTGCACGGCCTCGGCGCGGCGCTGGCCGAGCGCGAGGTTGTACTCGCGGCCGCCGCGCAGGTCGGTGTGGCCTTCGATCACGACCCGGCTCGCCGGCCGGTTGCGCATGTAGCCCGCGTGCGCCTCGACGATGCTGCGGTCGCCGGCCCGGACGTCGTACCGGTCGAAGTCGAAGTAGACGATCTTGGCCGGTGTGTTCGGCGGCGGCGGCGGGGGTGCCGGCTCCACCTTGGGCACTTCGCGCACGCTCTTGTTGGAGTAGTAGTAGGTCGCGTCGTCGCGACCGCCCTTGGGAGGCACACCGCAGGCAGCGAGGCTTGCGCCCATTGCCACGAGGGCCAGTATCCGGAAATTCTTGTTCATGACGGTCCTTTCGCGGGACGGGCCGCTGACGGCCCGTCCCTGTCTGCTTGCTATCGAGGTTTCCCTTCCTCCTTCTTCGTGTCCTTGGATCAGCCCAGCAGGCCGTGCAGGATGTTCGTCACGGGTGCCAGGGCACCGCCGGCCGGGCTCTGGTCGAGCAGGCTGGTGATCGGGGTGAGCACGTTGTCGAGCACCGGGGCCACCGTGTGTTCGACGGTGTCCAGCACACCGGTCACGACCGCGGCCACCGGGGCTGCCGGCGTGCCGGCGAGGATGTCGGTCACCGGTTCGACTGCGTTGGTCACGGTTTCGACCACCGTCGAGACCACCGAGCCGGCCGAGCCGGCCGAGCCGTCGAGGATGCTCGTCACCGGTTCCAGGATGCCGGCCACCGGTTCGGCGCCACCCGTCAGGCCGCCGAGCAGGCCGCCCACGAGACCGTCGGCACCGAGCAGGCTGCCGACCAGGCCGTCGTCACCGAGGACGCCGCCGAGCAGACCGCCTTCGCCGCCGCCGAGCACGCCGCCCAGGAGGCCGCCGTCACCGCCGAGGACCCCACCGAGCAGGCCGTCGTCACCGAGGACGCCGTCGAGCAGGCCGCCGGCGTCGCCACCGGTCACGCCGCCGAGGACACCGCCCAGCAGGCCGTCGTCACCGAGGACGCCGTCGAGCAGGCCACCGGCGTCGCCACCGGTCACACCGCCGAGGACACCGCCCAGCAGGCCGTCGTCACCGAGGATGCCGTCGAGCAGCCCGCCAGCGTCGCCGCCGGTCACGCCGCCAAGGACGCCGCCCAGCAGGCCGTCGTCGCCGAGGATGCCGTCGAGCAGGCCGCCGGCGTCGCCACCGGTCACGCCACCGAGGACACCACCGAGCAGGCCGTCGTCGCCGAGGATGCCGCCGAGCAAGCCGCCGTCACCGCCGAGGACGCCACCCAGGAGGCCGTCATCACCCAGCACACCACCGAGCAGACCACCGTCGCCGCCGAGGACACCACCCAGAAGGCCGTCGTCGCCGAGGATGCCGCCGAGCAGGCCGCCGTCACCACCGAGGACACCACCCAGAAGGCCGTCGTCACCCAGCACGCCACCCAACGGGCCGTCGCTGCCGAGCACACCGCCCAGCAAGCCGTCGTCGCTCAG
>NZ_JBYSZY010000067.1:0-32489 GCF_058787635.1 Variovorax sp. FW305-3-2-15-B-LB1
GCCGCCAAGTCGACGGGCAAGAAGCCCGCAGCCCCCGCCGAAGAAAAGCCGGTCGCCGAAGCCATCGCCCGCTACCTGAGCGTGATCCACGACTTCAACCCCAAGGGCGGCGCGCGCGTCTACCCCGGCTCGCCGTTCATCGTGCAGCACCTGCTGCGCGACCACGACAAGCTCAAGCTGTTCGAGCTGCACCCGACCGACGCCCGCACGCTGGACGCCAACATCGCCCAGCTCGAGGCCGGCCGCCGCATCGCCGTGCTGCGCGACGACGGCTTCAGCAGCGCCACCAAGTTCCTGCCGCCGCCCTCGCGCCGCGCGCTGGTGCTGATGGACCCGAGCTACGAAATGAAGACCGACTACGGCCGCGTGCTCGACTTCGCGGCCGAGGCGCTCAAGCGCTTCGCCACCGGCACGTATGCCGTCTGGTACCCGATCATTCCGCGCCCCGAGGCGCACGACCTGCCGCGCCGCCTGAAGACGATGGCGACCAAGGCCGGCAAGCCGTGGCTGCACGCCACGCTGACGGTCAAGTCGAGCAAGATCACGAAGGACGCCGCCTCGGGCGAAACGCAGCGCCCAGGCCTGCCGGCCAGCGGCATGTTTTTGATCAACCCGCCCTACACGCTGAAGGCGCAACTGGCCGAGGCGCTGCCGCAGCTGGCCGAGCGCCTGGCCCAGGACCGCAACGCCGCCTACTCGCTCGAGAGCGGCGGCTGAGGCAGGCCGCTCAGCGGCGCTTGCGCGGCGGCACGATCACCCGCTTGCGCGCAGGGGCCGGCGCACGCACGCGCGACGTCGGCGCCTCGGGCAACAGTGCGGGCTGCAGATCTTCCGCCGCCACGGCCTGGCCGCCGCAGCGCATGCCCTCGCGGTCGATGACCGACAGCGCCACCTGCTTGATGCCCATGCTCGTGAGACCGATGCGGTCGGCCGCGGCGCGGCTCAGGTCGATGATGCGGCCCGGCGTGAAGGGCCCGCGGTCGTTGACGCGCACCAGCACCTCGCTGCCGTTGACCAGGCTGCGCACGCACACGCGCGTGTTGAAGGGCAGCGTCTTGTGGGCCGCCGTCATGGCGCCCATGTCGAAGCGCTCGCCGTTGGCGGTCTTGCGCTGGTGGAACTGGATGCCGTACCACGACGCGCCACCACGCTCGAAGATCTCGCGCGGCTCATCGCCGGGCACGCCGTCGTCCAGCGATTCGCCGGTGCCGGACACCGCGAGGTCGTAGCGCACCGACGGCACGGCCGAGCGCGGCGCGGCGCCGGGCGGCACGGCCAGGCCGCGTCCCAGCGGCTGCAGCCGCTTGCCGGACGCCGCCGGCGCGGCGGTGGTGTCCGCGTCTTTCTCCTGCGTGGCAGGCGGCATGGTGCACCCTGCGAGCACGCAGGAGACCGCGACGGCGACCGCGCGCAGCCCTCTCAATCCAGGCGCTCCAGAATCGCCAGCGTGGCCGCCGACTGGTTCATCGTGTAGAAGTGGATCGCGGGTGCGCCGCCCGCTTGCAGGCGCGCGCACAGGTCGGTCACCACGTCCAGGCCGAAGGCCTTGATGGAGGCCGTGTCGTCGCCGAAGCCCTGCAGCCGCAGGCGGATCCAGCGCGGAATCTCGGCGCCGCAGGCGTCCGAGAAGCGCATGAGCTGCGTCGAGCTCGTGATGGGCATGATGCCCGGCACGATGGGCGTGTCGAGCCCCAGCTTGCGCGCGTCGTCGACAAAGCGGAAGTAGGCCTCGGGGCTGAAGAAATACTGCGTGATGGCCGAGTCGGCCCCCGCCTTCACCTTGGTCGCGAAGGCCTGCAGGTCGGCTTCGGGCGAGCGCGCCTGCGGATGGATCTCGGGGTAGCAGGCCACCTCGATGTGGAAGTCGCGGCCGGTCTCCTCGCGGATGAAGGCGACGAGGTCGCTCGCGTACTGGAACTCGCCGCCGATGCCGTAGCCGCTGGGCAGGTCGCCACGCAGCGCGACCAGGCGCTTCACGCCCATGGCCTTCAGCTCGGCCAGCTGCTCGCGCACGGTCGCGCGCGTGGCGCCGATGCACGAGAAGTGGCTGGCGGCGTCCACGCCCTCGGCCAGGATCTCCTGCACCGCACCGAAAGTGCCCTGGTGCGTGGAGCCGCCCGCGCCGTAAGTGACCGAGCAGAACTGCGGCTTGCGCACATAGAGCTGCTGGCGCACGGCGCGCAGCTTGACCGCGCCTTCGGGCGTCTTGGTCGGGAAGAATTCGAAACTCAGCGGAAGGCGCACCTGCGTCTCCTTAGGAACCGTCGCCCGCCTTGGCAGCAGCACGAACGGCGTGAATGAAAAACTCGCGGTTGCCGTCGCCCCCGGCGATCGGGCTGTCGAACCAGCGCAGCACCTTCAGCTCGAGCGCCGCGCAGGCGTCGTGCAGGCGCTTCTCGACCACAGCGTACATCGCCTCGTCGCGCACGATGCCGCCCTTGCCGACCTGGCCGGGCTGCAGCTCGAACTGCGGCTTGACCAGCATCAGCAACTGGCCGTCGTCGGCCAGGAACTGCACCACGGCCGGCAGCACCAGCGTGAGCGAGATGAAGGACAGGTCGCCGACGATGAGGTCGAAGCGCGGCTCGGCCGGGGCTTCGGCAACTTCGAGCGCCTCGCCCACCTCGTCGTCCTCGCCATCGTCCACCTGCAGATCGGCCGGCGACAGCGCCCGCGCATTGACGCCTTCGATGGCGACCACGCGCTCGTCCTCGCGCATGCGCGCATGCAGCTGCCCGTGACCGACGTCGACGCCCACCACCTTGGCGGCGCCGTGCTGCAGCAGGCAATCGGTGAAGCCGCCGGTCGACTGGCCGACGTCCAGGCAGAGCTTGCCGGTCGGGTCCACGCCGCTGGTCTTCAGCGCACCTTCGAGCTTGAGGCCGCCGCGCGACACGTAGCGTGCCTCGGCGGCGTCGGCGAGCTCGAGCTCGGCCGACTCGGGCACTTCATCCTTGTTCTTGGCGACGTTGCGCCACGCGTCGCCCGTGCCCGCGTCGCGCCAGCGCATGCCGCCGGCGATGAGCCGGACCGCTTGCGAACGCGACGCGGCCAGGCCGCGCTCCACCAACAGTTGATCGGCGCGCACGCGGATCAATAGCGGTAGGTGTCCGGCTTGTAAGGGCCGTTCTTGCTCACGCCGATGTAGGCGGCCTGGGAGTCGGTCAGCTCGGTGAGCATGGCGCCGACCTTCTTCAGGTGCAGGCGCGCGACCTTCTCGTCCAGGTGCTTGGGCAGCACGTAGACCTTGCCGGCCTGGTAGGCGTCGGGCTTGGTGAACAGCTCGATCTGGGCGATGGTCTGGTTCGCGAACGACGACGACATCACGAAGCTCGGGTGGCCCGTGCCGCAGCCCAGGTTCACGAGGCGGCCCTTGGCCAGCAGGATGATCTTCTTGCCATCGGGGAAGGTGATGTGGTCCACCTGCGGCTTGATCTCTTCCCACTCGTACTTCTCGATCGACGCGACGTCGATCTCGTTGTCGAAGTGGCCGATGTTGCAGACGATGGCCTGATCCTTCATGGCGGCCATGTGCTCGTGGCGGATCACGTCGCGGTTGCCGGTGGTGGTCACGAAGATGTCGGCCTTGTCGGCGGCGTACTCCATGGTCACGACCTTGTAGCCTTCCATGGCGGCCTGCAGGGCGTTGATCGGATCGATTTCAGTCACCCACACCTGGGCCGACAGTGCACGCAGGGCCTGGGCCGAGCCCTTGCCCACGTCGCCGTAGCCGGCCACGCAGGCCACCTTGCCGGCGATCATCACGTCGGTCGCGCGCTTGATGCCGTCGACCAGCGATTCGCGGCAGCCGTAGAGGTTGTCGAACTTGCTCTTGGTGACCGAGTCGTTCACGTTGATGGCGCGGAACAGCAGCGTGCCCTTGGCGCTCATCTCGTTCAGGCGGTGCACGCCGGTGGTGGTCTCTTCGGTCACGCCGATGATCTCGGCCGACTTGCGGGTGTACCAGGTGTCGTCCACGGCCAGCTTGGCCTTGATGGCGGCGTACAGAATGCGTTCTTCTTCGCTGGTCGGGTTGGCGAGCACGCCCAGGTCTTTTTCAGCGCGCTGGCCCAGGTGCATGAGCAGCGTGGCGTCGCCGCCGTCGTCCAGGATCATGTTCGGGCCTTCGCCCTTCGAGCCCTTGGGGCCGAAGTCGAAGATGGCGTGGGTGTAGTCCCAGTAGTCCTTCAGCGACTCGCCCTTGATGGCGAACACCGGCGTGCCGGCGGCGGCGATGGCGGCGGCGGCGTGGTCCTGCGTCGAGAAGATGTTGCACGAGGCCCAGCGCACTTCGGCGCCCAGGGCTTGCAGCGTCTCGATCAGCACGGCCGTCTGGATGGTCATGTGCAGCGAGCCCGTGATGCGCGCGCCCTTCAGGGCCTGGCCCTTCGAGAACTCTTCACGGATGGCCATCAGGCCGGGCATCTCGGTTTCGGCGATCTTGATTTCCTTGCGGCCCCAGGCGGCAAGGGACAGGTCGGCAATCGCCTGGTCGGCGGTCGAGACGGGGGTGGGCTTGAGTACAGCGCTCATGTGAACTCCAAAACTGGTTTGAAAGATGCCACTGCGTACGGGGAAGAAAGACTCACCGCGAGAACAGCGGGTGAGCGTGGTTGCGATGTGGTCCGAGCCTCACGCCTGACGGCGCTGCAACGCTCCTCGGAGCGCCGGATTGTAGTCGCGGCCGCCCGGCCCGCCAATCGACCGGGGCATCCCACATCACGGAAAGCGCGGGCGCCCGCCAGGCCGGGCCGTGCGGCGCGGGCCACCCCGGGAAACTCCGCAGGCAAATCCGCGCTTGGAGCGCCCTGAGCCGCGCCGGCCCGGCGTATCGTGGCGGCGGGCCCCGGCCGCCCGGCCGCTGCCTGCATCCACCCGTTCGATTGTTTTCATCACCCGACACAGGAGATTCCGCACCATGGCCACTGCCAAGAAAGCCGCCGCGAAAAAAACCACCGCCAGCAGCGCCGGCGCGAAGCAGGCGGCGCCGTCCGCCGCGGACATGCTCGATCCGATGAAGAACCTCAAGGGCATGGCCGAGCGCCTGCAGAACCTGAACCTGACCGGCGGCGCCGGCAAGCTGCTCGACAGCGGCCGCAAGGACCTGCAGGCGCTGATGCAGGCCAACGAAAAGTCCTACCAGGGCCTGCAGACCGTGGTGCAGCGACAGACCGAAATGATCAAGACGGCCATCGCCGAATGGCAGACCGCCGCCAAGGCGATGCCGGGCAAGGACCCGAAGGAAAACCTCGCCAAGCTCGACGAGCTGGGCCGCCAATCGTTCCAGCGCGCCGTCGACGACATCAAGGAACTGGCCACCCTGGCCGCCAAGTCGCAGGCCGACGCCTTCGACGTGGTGCGCCAGCGCATCCAGGCCAACGTGGACGAGGTCACGAAGCTGCTGCAGCGCAAGTAACAAGAAGAAAAGAAAGGCCCGCATGACCGCCGTCGCGCCCCGCACCGAACGGCGCACCCGCGCCAACGGCATCGAACTGGCCTGGGACAGCTTCGGCGACCCCGAGGCGCCGCCGCTGTTGCTGGTCATGGGCCTCGGCGCCCAGATGGTCGCGTGGGACGACGCGTTCTGCGCCGGCCTGGCGCAGGCCGGCGGCCACCATGTGATCCGCTTCGACAACCGCGACATCGGCCACTCCACCCACCTGCCGCACGCCGGCGTGCCCGACATCCAGGCGCTGATGCTGCAGGCCATGGCCGGGCGCCCGCTGCAGGTGCCCTACACGCTGCGCGACATGGCCGACGACTGCGCCGGCCTGCTCGACGCACTGGGCATCGCGCGCGCCCACGTCGTGGGCGCGTCGATGGGCGGCGCCATCGGGCAGGAGATGGCCATCCACCATCCGGGGCGGATGCGCTCGCTCACCAGCATCATGTCGAGCACCGGCGACCCGGCCCTGCCGCCGCCCACGCCCGAGGCGCTGGCGGTGCTGTTCGCGCCCGCGCCGACCAGCTTCGAGGCCTACCTGCCGCACCACGCCAAGCTGTGGCGCGTGCTGCGCGGCCCCGACGCCTTTCCGCTCGACGAGGCGCGCGACGCCGAACGTGCGCAGCTCGCATTTCTGCGCGGCCTCAACCCAGGCGGCGTGGCGCGCCAGCTGGCAGCCGTGTTCGCGTCGGGCAACCGCAAGCCGGCGCTGCGCGCGGTGCAGGTGCCTACGCTGGTGATCCACGGCGACGTCGACCCGCTGGTGCCCGTGGCCTGCGGCATCGACGTGGCCGAGGCCATTCCCGGCGCTACGCTGCTGCGCATTCCGCGCATGGGCCATGCGCTGCCGATCGCGATGTGGCCGCAGATCATCGAAGCCATCGCCGCGCACACCGCACGGGCGGCGCGGCGCGACGATCACTGAAGAAAAAAAGAGACACGACAACGAACCCAGACGGAGGTGTTTTTCATGAGCCAATTTCCGTCCCTCGATCCCATGGCCCTGTGGCGCGAGCTCACGGCCCAGTGGGAAAAAAGCACCAACGAATTCGCCAACGAAGCCATGGCCTCGGACCCGTTCCGCCAGGGCATGCACGGCGGCATGAACGCCTCGCTCACCGCGCAGAAGGCGGTGGGCGACCTGATGGCGCGCTACCTCACGCTGCTGAACCTGCCCACGCGCGCCGACCTGCAGGCGCTGGGCGAGCAGCTGCACCGCATCGACGACCACCTGGCGGGCATCCGCCGCGCGCTGGAAGGCGGGGCCGGGCCTGCCGCGCGGACCGCCGATGCAGCTGCTGCGCCGCCCCGGCCGCGCCGCACCAAGCAGCCGCCCGCGGCGGCGGCAGCGCCTGCACCGGCCGCCAAGGCCGCCGCCGCCAAGAAACGCCCCGCCGGAAAGCGCCGCCCATGAGCGCGCCGCCCGACACCTTCCAGCTGCCCGACATCCGCGGCGAGATCGAGCGCACGATCCAGCGCAACATCAAGGGGCTGGACTTCCTGACCTCGACCGCGCCCGCCGTCGGCCTCACACCCAAGGACGAGATCCACCGGCGCGGCACGCTGAGCCTGTACCACTACCGCCCGATGGTCGACGAGATCTACCGCGTGCCGGTGCTCATGGTGATGGCCACCACCAACCGCGCCTACATCTTCGACCTCGCGCCGGGCCAGAGCATGGTCGAGTACCTGCTGCTCAAGGGCTACGACGTCTACGTGATGGACTGGAACGCGCCGCGCCCCGACGAGAAGCGCCTGCGCATCGAGGACTACGTGCTCGACTTCATTCCCGACTCGATCCGCCGCGTGCAGGAAGACTCGGGCGAGGACGACGTGACCATCGCCGGCTACTGCATGGGCGGCGTGCTCTCCACGCTGTACGCGGCCCTACACCCCGGCGGGCCGATGAAGAACCTGGCGCTCTTCACCACGCCGATCGACTTCAGCCGCATGAAGCTCTTTCATGCGTGGTCCGACCGGCGTTACTTCGACGTCGACCGCCTGATCGACACCGTGGGCAACGTGCCGCCCGAGATGCTGTTCGCCTCCTTCGACATGCTGCGCCCCGCGGGGCGCGGCGCCGGGCTGGTGCAGCTGTGGGACAACATGGCCAACGACGAGTTCGTCAAGTCGTACCGCATGTTCGACCGCTGGGGCGCCGAGATGCTGCCGCTGGCCGGCGAGTATTTCCGCCAGACCGTGAAGGAGCTCATGTGGGACAACAAGCTGCACAAGGGCGAGCTGGTGCTCGGCGGGCGCCCCGTGCTGCTGAAGAACATCACCGTGCCGGTGCTGCACGCGCTGGCGCAGCACGACCACATCGTGCCCTACGAGGCGGGGCAGCCGCTGATCGCCGGCATCGGCTCCACCGACAAGGAAGAGGTGGTGCTCAAGGGCGGCCACGTGAGCCTGGCGGCCGGCACCAACGCCGTGCGGCGGCTGTGGCCCAAGCTCGACGAATGGCTGGGCGTGCGCTCCACCTGACGAACACAACCTTCCCCCTACGCTCATGACCGCATCTTCTTCCCGCACCTACCCGCGCACCGTTTCCCACGCGGACGGCGACATCGCCCTGCGCCTGATGACCGGCGCCGACGCCCCCGCCGTGCTGGCCTTCGCGCAGGCGCTGCCGGCGCACGACCTGCTCTTTCTGCCGCGCGACATCACCGAGCCCAAGGTGATGGCCGCCTGGGTCCGCGCCATCGAGCGCGGCGACATCGACAGCGTGCTCGCCGTGCGCGACGGCGCCGTGCTGGGCTGCGCCGCCGTCATCCGCGACCCGCACTCGTGGTCGGGCCACGTGGCCGAGCTGCGCGTGCTGGTGTCGCCCGCGCTGCGCGGCGGCGGCCTGGGCCAGCAGCTGGCGCAGGAGGGCTGCGCGCTGGCCTTCGCCCACGGGCAGGAAAAGATCGTCGCCCAGATGACCGTCGACCAGCGCGGCGCCATCGCCGTCTTCCAGGCCCTGGGCTTCCGGCCCGAGGCCCTGCTCACGCGCCACGTGAAGGACCGCGAGGGCAAGGCGCACGACCTCGTGGTGCTGAGCCAGGACGCGGCGCAGGTCGAGGCGCAGATGCGGGCGTATGGGGTGACCGAGGCGTTTTAGGGCATAAAGCGGGGATGAACCCGCACGCGTCGAAGAAGCCGCTCTATCGCAAGGTCAACACCAAGGCCCGAAACGTGCATCACGATTTCGGCGGCGACTACCGGCATGAGCGGAACACGAAAAACAACGAACGTTCCGAAGAGACGCGACGCGCCATGCACGGAAAGCACTTGCGCGGACTCGACTACACGCCCCTGTGCCGGTTTCTCTTGTCCAAGGTCGGTGCCGACTGGGACCAAGTCCACAGCGAAGCCGTGGCTCGGCTCGACCGTTCCGAACCGATCTTCTGGCTGGTAGCCCTGCGCGAAGACGAAAAAAAGGACGTCGTCAGGATTGGCGACGCCAGCTACTACAGCGGGTTGTTTGTCGATGCCGAAGGCAAGTTGCGCGTGGTGAATCCCGCGCTGGGTCCCGAACACATGACACCGACCTGCCCTTGCTGCACCCACACTTTCAACGGCATCCGCTTCGCCGGACAAAGCAAGGAAACCAGCTCGAATCCGCCGGTCGGCCCGGGCGCGCCGTCCCGTTCCGGCACGGCCTCCTAAAATCGGGGGATTCCCCTGCAGATTGCCCACCTTGTCTTTTCTCGCCGAAACCCGCCGCCGTCGCACCTTCGCGATCATTTCCCACCCTGACGCCGGCAAGACCACGCTGACCGAAAAACTGCTGCTGTTCTCGGGCGCGATCCAGATCGCCGGCTCGGTGAAGGCCCGCAAGGCCTCGCGCCACGCCACCTCCGACTGGATGGAAATCGAGAAGCAGCGCGGCATCTCGGTGGCCTCGTCGGTGATGCAGATGGTGTACCGCGAGCACGTGATCAACCTGCTCGACACGCCCGGCCACAAGGACTTCTCGGAAGACACCTACCGCGTGCTCACCGCCGTCGACTCGGCGCTGATGGTGATCGACGCCGCCAACGGCGTGGAAGCGCAGACGCGCCGGCTGATCGAGGTCTGCCGCCAGCGCGACACGCCCATCATCACCTTCGTCAACAAGATGGACCGTGAAGTGCGCGAGCCCCTGGACATCCTGGACGAAGTGGAGCGCGAACTCGGCATGCCCTGCGTGCCCATGACCTGGCCCGTGGGCCAGGGCAAGAGCTTCCGCGGCATCATGAACCTGCGCACGCAGGCGATGACGGTGTTCGAGTCGGGCAGCGAGCGGCTGCCGCACGACTTCGAGACCATTCCGCTGTCGGACCGCGAAACGCTGGTCAAGCGCTTCGGTGCCGACTTCGAGCACGCCATGGAAAGCATGGAACTGGCCACCGGCGCCTCCCCCACCTGGGACCGCGAGGCCTTCCTGGCCGGCAAGCAGACGCCGGTGTTCTTCGGCTCGGGCGTGAACAACTTCGGCGTGATGGAAGTGCTCGACGCGCTGGTCGACCTGGCGCCCTCGCCGCAGTCGCGGACCAGCACCACGCTGGTCAACCGCCAGCCGGTGGTGAAAGAGATCCAGCCCGAGGACAAGGACTTCGCGGGCGTGGTCTTCAAGGTGCAGGCCAACATGGACGCCAACCACCGCGACCGCATCGCCTTCGTGCGCATGGCCTCGGGCAAGTACACGCCGGGCATGAAGCTGAAGGTGCAGCGCACCGCGAAGGAGCTGCGCCCCACCAGCGTCGTGACCTTCATGAGCCAGCGCCGCGAGGCGGTGGAAGAGGCCTACGCCGGCGACATCGTGGGCTTCACCACGCACGGCGGCGTGCAGCTGGGCGACACCATCACCGACGGCGCGAACCTGCAGTTCACCGGACTGCCCTTCTTCGCGCCCGAGCTGTTCATGACCGTCATCCTGAAGAACCCGCTGCGCACCAAGCAGCTGCAGCAGGGCCTGGCCCAGCTGGGCGAGGAAGGCGCGATCCAGGTCTTCCGCCCCGAGGTCGGCGGCCCGATGCTGCTGGGCGCGGTCGGCCAGCTGCAGTTCGAAGTGGTGCAGCACCGCCTGAAGGCCGAGTACGACGCCGACGTGCGCCTCGAAGGCTGCCAGTACACGGGCGCGCGCTGGATCACGGCCGACACCCCGGCCGAGCTGCGCGAGTTCGTCCACGCCTACCCGGTGCGCATGGCCAAGGACGCGGCCGACACGCTGGCCTTTTTGTGCACCTCGCCGTACGACGTGCGGCTGGCGCAGGAGCGTTTTCCGAAGATCCACTTCCATCCGCTGCGCGAGCACGCGGGCTTGGCGCTGCAGAGCGCCGGCTGATCAGCTGCCCGACGAGGTGTAGTGGCGCAGCCCGAGGCGCCACGCACCGAACGCCGCCGCGAGGAACACGAAGCCCGCGAGCGGCGACACCCACCCCACCCAGGCCGGTGCGCCCAGCGGATCGGGCTTGCCCAGGATCGCCAGCACCGGGTAGTACGCCACGCAGGCCAGCGGCACGATGAAGGTCAGCACGCGGCGGAACCACTGCGCATAGAGCGCCAGCGGGTACTGCGCCGCCTGCACGCCGCCGTAGGTGAGCACGTTGGCGATCTCCAGGCTCTCGACGGTCCAGAACGACAGCGTGCCCTGCAGCACGAGGATGCCGAGGAACAGCGCGATGCCACCGGCCAGGGCGAACAGCGCGACGGTCACGGCGCTGGGGGTCCATACGATGTCGGCCTGCACGGTCGCGAAGGCCAGCACGAGCAGGCCCTGCAGCAGGCGGCCGAGGCGGCTGATGCGCACGTCGTGGCCCATGAGCTGCAACGCGAGCGGACGTGGGCGCAGCAGCAATCGGTCGAAGGTGCCGGTGCGCAGGAACTCGGTGCCCAGCACGTCGAAGCCGCGGCCCAGCGCGTCGGCGAGGGCGAACATGCAGTTCACGAGGCCGTAGAACAGCGCGACCTCGCCGATGCCCCAGCCCTGCACCTCGCCGAAGCGATGGAACAGCGCCCAGACGGCGACGACCTCGATGCCTGTTCCGAGGAACTGGCCCAGGGTCAACAGCAAGGCGGACGCGGGGTACCTGGCCTGGCCGCTGATGGAGGCGGCCATGAGGCGGAAGAAGAGAGGGAGGGCGCCCATCTTCAATGGCCCTCTCGGCTTGTCTCGCCGTGGTTCAGGGCGCGTGCACAGGCCACCGGGTACTTCCCTCCGCGAATGCCCCCCGGGCTTCGCCCTCCTCCTTGATTTCGCTGCGGGAAGCACCCAGTGTCCTGCGCACACCGAGCGCGGTCGTGGTGCCGGTCGATCCACCGCTGTGCGAATTGCGTCATGCCACTCATTGCTCGTAGCAGATGTCGAGCCTGATCAATGCGCCGCGGGCATCGATGCGATCGGCGCGGAAATAGAAGCGGTCGCGGTAGCTGTCGAGGTGAAGGGGTACGGTGACCGGGTCGCCCCAGCTCGTCACCGAGAAGCCCTGCCCGCGCAGCCATCGCAGCAGGGTGTCCAGGCGCTGCGGGTCGGCGTCGACGCGGATGTCGGTGTCTGCGGGCGGCGGGCCCTGTGGGTCCTGCTGCCAGCGCGCGAAGCTGCCGAACAGCGTGAAGGCGTGTCCTGCGGCGCGCATGGCATCGAGCAGCGCGGCCGTGGCCGGCAGGTCGATGCGCTCGCGCTGCTTGCGAAAAACCAGCGCGTGTTCGTGGCGCCGGTCGGTGCGGGCATCGGTGTCGCTGTCTTCCGCGTCGTGCGGATAGACCAGCACGCGCTCCTCCTCCATCGTGAAGAGCGAACCCAGGATGCGCGCGAGATCGAAGGCCAGCGGCAGCACGCGATCGCCGATCCGGAGGTTCTCCACCATCGCGATGCAGGCACCGCCCTCGCGCAATCCGGCGCGCACGCGGTGGAAGACGTTGCGCAGGCCATCGAGGTGCTGCGCGTAGCTCGGGCTGTCGTAAAGCTGGGAGGTTGCCTGCGCACCGGCCCAGCGGCAACCGAAGTAGGGCACGTTCGTCAGGCACAGGTCGAAGGGCGGGAGCGCGGCGTCTTCGAGCGCATCGCACGAGGCGTGCAGGAGCGTCGTGCCGTGGGCGAGGCCGTGGCGCACCAGCCGCTCGCGGATGAGGTCGATGCGGCCTGCATCGACTTCGCAACCCAAGGCCTGGCGCTGCTCGAGGCGCGCCGCGAGCAGCGTCGTGCCGAAACCGGCGAACGGATCGAACACCGTGTCGCCCGGTTGCGAGAACCGGCGCACGAAGGGCAGCATCTGCTCGAGCCATCCGCAATCGCGCCCGCCCATCGGGTCCTGCGCGCGCAGGTCGTCCGGCAGCCGGTAGCGCGGCGATTCATGGTCGAGCATCAGCCAGCTGTGACTGGTCATGGGCAGGCCTTCGCGGTGCGCGTGTCGAGCAGCACGTCGTGCCCCGGCTCCCAGCCGGCGCAGAGCTGTCCGTCGGCAAAGTAGACGAGCTTGTAGACATCGCCGGTCGCGTGGCGCGCGTGCATGGCGCCGTAGTCGGCGCTTTCGAAGACGACCGTCAGGCCGCTGTCGGTGCGCAGGCGCAGGTTCCAGAAGTAGTAACCCTCGGTGAGGCTTTCGAGGGTCCACCCGCGCGAGATGTCGGGGTCGTCGAGGCAGGCCGTCAGCAGCGCGTCCATCGAGACCCGCTGCGTGCGCAGATAGCGCGCGGTGGCGTTGTCGCGATAGCCGTCGTCGAGCCGCGAGAACTCCCGGAAGACGACGGTGCCGGCGCCGCATTGCCGTGCCCACGCGAGGTACGCGGCCACGTCGGTCGGCTGCGCGACGCCGCCGCGCTGGAGGATGCACACGAGCCGCAGCGCCACCGCATCGGCGAGCTGGCGCGCGGTGCGCTCGAACACGACGGGGTCGCCGATGGCCACCTCGGGCCGGAACCGCATGATGGCCTGGTTGACCGCGCCGTCGTGGTGGTGGCGGGACAGCTCCAGCCAGCTCATTCCGAAACGTTGCAGCGCGCGCCGCAGCACCTCGCCCTGCGGGCCGGCAAAGCCTGCGCCGTTGGTATAGAGCACACGGTCCTCGACCACCGGGCCTTCGCTTTCGCCCGCGGCCAGCGTGTGCAGCAGCCGGAGCATCCAGTCGGCGTCGTCGCTCGTTTCCAGGCCCGAGAGCGACCACGACAGCGGCACGCCGCGCAAGGCGCGCAGCGCGCGGGACAGGCCGTCGAAGTAGTCGGGCGCCGGACGCAGCCGGGATGCCGAGGTTCCGCCGTCGGTCTTGCGCAGGTTTTCCGAGCAGAAGCCGCAACGTGCCGAACAGGGCTTCACGGAGGCGTATGGCGTGAACGTGAGGGGCTGCGCAAGGCGCCGCGCGACGCCGCCGATCGTGTGCGTGTGCCAGCGCGTGGCCTCGTTCGAAGGCGGCGTGCGAAGGGTCACCTCGCGCACGGAGCGGTGAAGGCGTTCGAAGAGCGGGGAACTCGCGCTGCGCGGCAGATCGGCCACGGCGATCTGGTCGATCGCGCAGGTCACGGTCCGCGCAACGAGGGACACCGGCGTATCGGCTTCAACGGGAATGACGGGACGCATGGCAGGGGTGGGGTTGTCGCACCCGCCACCATACGACAGCGCTGCCTCCGAGGGCGGGAGTGGCTCCCTGCGCGCGCCCGTCACCCTAGCCACCTTGCACCTGCAGACTGCGCATCGTGCGCCCCATCGCCATCCGCCCGAACGCGACCAGCGCGACGATCCAGAAGCACTGCAGCCCCAGCGCGGCCAGCGCATGCCAGCCGCTCAGGTGCCCGAAGTACAGCCGCGCCGGAATGTCGAACAGCCCCGCCAGCGGCTGCACCAGCAGCGCGGTCTGCCAGGCGTCCGGCAGCAGCGCCAGCGGCAGCAGGTTGCCCGAGAACACGATGACCACGGGCGTCGCCACCGCCTGGATGCCGCGTTCGTTGAGCGCCGCCGTGGTCGCCACGTTGAGCAGCATCACCATCGCGGTCGAGAGCAACAGGCCCAGCCCCACCGACAGCAGGAACGCCGCGCCGGCCACCGCGTTCGCGGGCAATTGCCAGGCCCAGTCGCCCAGCCCCACCAGCGGCAATGCGACCGCCGCGAAGGCCGCCATCAGTGCCACGCGCGGCAGCAGGCGTGCCGCGATCCAGCCTGCGGTGCGCGCGAACCACAGCGCGTAGGCGTCCACCGGGCGCAGCCGGTCGTAGGCGACCGCACCGGTGCGCGCGGCCTGCGCCACTTCGGGGTCGCCGAGCCAGGGCATCAGCACCAGCAGGCCCTGCGCGAGCCAGGTGTAGGTGATGGCCTGGGCCAGCGACATCGACGAGGCCGCGCCCGCGATGGCGCTGCCGCTGTAGAACGCGGCGAACACCATCACCTTGATGCCGCCCCACCAGCACTGCGTGGCAAAGCCCGCGAGCGCCGCCGTGCGGTACTGCAGCATCTGCAAAAAGCGTGAGACGAACGCCGCGACATACGGCCGGGCGAGGTCGCGCGGGCCCAGGGCCGGCTTCACGCCTCGGCCGCTCCGTGCATGGCGTAGAAGCGCGCGATCACGGCTTCGATCGCGAGGCCTTCGAGGCGGATGTCTTCCACGGCGTGCGCGCCGGCAATGCGCGCGATGAGCGCGGGCGCGGGGGTCTGCTTGGGGTCCAAGTCGAGCACCAGCGTCTGGCCGTCGCGCGAATGCACGGTGGCGCCGTCGACCTGCGCGGGCAGCGTGGCATCTTGTGCAAAGTCGACCACCAGCCGGCGCTCGGCCATCACCTGCGCGCGCAGCGCCTCGACCGGGCTGTCGGCCAGCACGCGGCCGTGGCCGATGACGATCACGCGCTGGGCCAGGGCCTCGATGTCGTGCATGTCGTGCGTGGTCAGCAGCACGGTGGTGCCGCGCTCGCGGTTGGCGCGGCGCACGAAGTCGCGCACGGCGAGCTTCGAAGGCGCGTCGAGGCCGATGGTCGGCTCGTCGAGGAACAGGATGTCGGGCTCGTGCAGCAGCGCCGCCGCGATCTCCGCGCGCATGCGCTGGCCCAGCGACAGCTGGCGCACCGGCTGGTCGAGCACGCGCTCCAGGTGCAGCAGCGCGACCAGCTCGTCGCGCGTGCGGCGGTAGCGCTGCGGATCGACGCGGTAGATGTCGCGCAGCAGGTCGAAGCCGTCGCCCACGGGCAGGTCCCACCACAGCTGCGTGCGCTGGCCGAAGACCACGCCGATGCGCGCCACGTGCCGCTCGCGGTCGGCAAAGGGGTCGCGGCCGTCGACTTCCACGCGCCCGCCGTCGGGCCGCAGGATGCCCGAGAGGATCTTGATGGTGGTCGACTTGCCCGCGCCGTTGGGCCCGATGAAGCCCAGCAGCTCGCCGCGCTCCAGCGCGAACGACACGCCCGACAGCGCCTCCACCGTGCGGTGGCGGCGCTGCAGCAGGCCGCGCAGCGCACCGCGCAGGCCGGGGTCGCGCTCGGACACCCGGTAGGTCTTGCGGAGGTTGTCGACGAGGATGTGGGGCATGGTGAGAAGCGCCGCGCCGGCCTGAAAGCGCGGCGGGGGCGGGATGCTACACGAAAGCGCCGGTACGATCACGGGCCCTTTCGAGAATCCTGTCCATGTCTTCGCCTCCCCTGCCCGCCTCGCCCCACCACCTGTTGCCGCTCACGCGCTGGCCCGCCGACGCGCGCGCGGCGCTGGTCGGCGTTTTCACCGACATCGACGACACGCTCACCACCGACGGCGCGATCACGCCCGACGCGCTGAAGGCGCTGGCCGACCTGAAGGCCGCCGGCCTCGCGGTGGTCGCGATCACCGGCCGGCCCGTGGGCTGGAGCCTGCCTTTCGTGAACAGCTGGCCGGTCGATGCCATCGTGGCCGAGAACGGTGCGGTGGCGCTGCGCCCCGCGGCCGATGGCGGTGTCGAGAAGCGCTACCAGCAGGACACCGCCACGCGCGCCGCCAACTTCGCGCGCATGCAGGCCGTGCTGGCGCGCATCGAGCGCGAGATTCCGGGCGCCGGCCGCGCCACCGATTCGCCGGGGCGCGAGACCGACATCGCCATCGACCACAGCGAGTTCGTGACGCTGAGCGACGACACCATCGCGCGCGTCGTCGCGCTGATGCGCGGCGAAGGCATGCACGCCACCGTGAGCAGCATCCACATCAACGGCTGGTACGGCGACAACGACAAGCTCGAGGGTGCGCGATGGATCGTGCGCGAACTGTGGGGCCGCACGCTCGACGACGAGATGGACCGCTGGGCCTACGTGGGCGATTCCACCAACGACCAGCTGATGTTCCGCAGCTTCGCGCACAGCATCGGCGTGGCGAACGTCGCGCGCTTCGTGCCGCAGCTGGAGCACCTGCCGCGCTACGTGACGCAGGGCGAGCGCGGCGCGGGGTTTGCGCAGGCCGCGCACGCGGTGCTGTCGGCGCGCTGAGCCGCGCACGAAAAAAAGGCCCGCGCAGGGCGGGCCGAATGGACCGGTTGAACGACCCTTGGAGAAACTTGCATGGGTGAGGGTCGCGCGATGCGCGCCCCTTCAGGACATCAGAACGTGTGGCGGATGCCGAACTCGTAGCCCATCGAGCTCTTGGCCTGCAGCGCGGTGCGGTTGAACGTGGTGGCGTACGACGGGCCGGCACCCACCGTGAGCGCCGCGCCGTTCTTGTTGCTGACGCGCGCGACCGTGCCGTACAGGGCCGTGCGCTTGGACAGGTTGTGCACGTAGCCCAGCGCGAGCTTGCTGGCCTTCGGGTCGGCGTTGTTCACGCCGAAGACCGGCACGCGGTTGAAGTCGTACTTGACCTGCGAATACGACGCGCGGATCACGCCCGGGCCGACCGGCACGGTCACGCCCAGCAGGTAGCCGGTGAGGTCCACGTCCTGGCCGGGCGTGAAGATGTTCAGCGCGTTGCGCTCGTCCTTCGAACGCGAGATTTCGCCGAACAGCTTGGCCACGCCGAAGTCGTAGGTCGCGCCGAGGTTGAAGGTCTTGACCTTGCCCGGGCGTGCCGCGGCGGCGGCGCCGCTGCCGGTCGTGAAGCTGGTGTCGTTCTGCGCGTAGCTGGCGGCGATGTCGAACGGACCCGTCGTGTAGCCCAGGCGACCGCCGATGTGGCGGCCGGTGTTGGTGCTGGCGGCGGTGTCGGGCGACAGGCGCGTCTGCTCGGCCAGGCCGTAGGCCACGTTGCCGTAGAAGCCGCCCAGGCGCGGCAGGAAGTACTGCACCATGTTGCTGGCGCGCTTGTAGGTGCCGTTGCTGCCGTAGCCGCTGCCCGGCACGCTGGCTTCGTTGGCGTCGATGATCAGCGAGCCGCCGATGCCGGTGTCGCCGAACGGATCGAACTGCTCTTCGTTCATCACCGTCGCGGTCTTGTCGCGGCCCAGGCGCAGTTCGCCGAAGCTGCCTGCCAGGCTCACGGTCGAGCGGCGGGTGAAGTTCGACACGCCGGTGGCGCCGTCGTCATTCGTGATCGGGGCTTCGAGCCAGAAGCTGGCCGACAGGCCGCCGCCCAGGTCTTCCACGCCGCGAAAGCCGAGGCGGCTCGAGCTCAGGCCCGAATTCGCCAGCTCGCTGCGGCTGGCCTTCACGCTGTAGGCGGGGCCGAAGGGGGTGGTCGAAACGCTCTTGTTCGCTACGTTGCGGTAGGCGGCATCGACCACGCCGAACAGGGTCACGGTCGATTGCGCCGACGCGGCGCCGCAGGCTGCGATGGCAGCCAGAACAAGCAGGGATTTTTTCATTGGTGTCACTCCAGGAGGGGGATGTCGCTGCGCCGAGACCGGGCGCGACTTTGGGACGTCCGGGCCTTGTTGCCGCGAGACTGGGTCCGAGTTTTCCTTCGCTGGAAGACAAAGGGATTACATAGGGTTAACGCCTAGATTACGGAGGGATATAGGGGGTGAGTTCAGGACAGCGGTCGCGGATCGGGGTAGGCGTCGCAACGCCTCCCCTTTTCCGGCGGGCGCTTACTTCTCTTTCGCCAACCCCAGCTTGTCGATGATCACCTTCTCGCGCACCACCGTGTCCTGCGCGAACTTGGTGTACGTGGCCGAGCTCATGTAGTTGGGCAGCATGTCGTAGCGGCCGAGCGAGGCCACGTAGCTGGGTTCTTCCATCGCCTGCTTGAAGGCGTCGTGCAGCTTCTTCACGACCTCGGGCGGGGTGCCCTTGGGCGCGCCGATGCCGAAGGGCGAGTTCTGCACCACGTCGTAGCCCAGCTCCTTCAGCGTGGGCGCGTCGGGAAACTTGGCCAGGCGCTTCTCGCCCCAGGTGTTGAGCACGCGCAGCTTGCCGGCCTCGACCTGCGGTGCGAAGCCGGTGCTGTCGGCCGCCGCCATGAGCTGGCCGCTGACTACGGCCAGCATCAGGTCGGCGCTGCCCTTGTAGGGCACGTGCTGCAACGTGATGCCGGCCTTCTGCGCGACGATCTCGGTCGTGAGGTGCGGGCTGGTCAGGTTGCCGGTCGAGCCGTAGGTGAGCTTGCCGGGGTTGGCCTTGGCGTAGGCGACGAAGTCGGCCCAGGTCTTGAAGGGGCTGTCGGCCGGCACGACGATGCCGAAGGCATAGCCGGTGACGTTCAGCACGTAGCTGATGTCCTTGAGCGGGTCCCAGTTGATCTTGGTGGTGTAGCCCAGGCGGAACACGCCCAGCGGAATCTGCGCGACGGTGTAGCCGTCGGGCTGCGCGGTCTGCAGCGCCTGTGCGGGCAGCGTGCCGCCGGCGCCGGGCTTGTTGTCGACGATCACGGGCTGGCCCAGGATCTTGCTGGCGTTGTCGGCCAGCTGGCGCATGGTGATGTCGGTCGGGCCGCCCGCGGGAAAGGCGATCACGAGCTTGATGGGCTTCGCGGGAAAGGCCTGTGCAAGCACCGCCAGCGGCGCGGCGAGGCCGCAGGCGGCCAGCGTGGCGGCACGGAGAAGGGAACGGCGAAACATGACGGAAGGCTCCTGAAGCGTGGATCGAGCCGCGCATTGGGCCCTGCCCCGCCCGGTGCAGCAATCGGGGCTCACCCGACTGCTGTCGCCGAAGCAACTCCGCCTTCAGCCCGCGGCTTGCGCGAAGCCTTCGAGAACGTTGACCGCGTTCACACCCACCTCGGCCACCGCATAGCCGCCCTCGAACACGAACACGGTGGGCAGGCCCGCGCGCGCGAGGTCTTCGCCCATGCGCAGGTAGTCGTCGCTCTTCAGTTTGAAGCCCGAGATCGGATCGCCCTCGAAGGTGTCGACGCCCAGCGAGACCACGAGCGCGCCGGCCTTGACCTTCGCGATGCCGTCGAGCGCCGTCTTGAGCGCCGCGCGCCAGGCCGTGAAGTCGGTGCCGCGCGGCAGCGGCAGGTTGTGGTTGAAGCCCTCGCCCGCGCCCGCGCCGCGCTCGTCGGCATGGCCCAGGTAGTACGGGTAGTCGGTCAGCGGGTCACCGTGCAGGCTGGCGAAGTGCACGTCGCTGCGTTCGTAGAAGATGGCCTGCGTGCCGTTGCCGTGGTGGTAGTCGACATCGAGCACGGCCACGCGTTCGACGCCTGCATCGCGCAGCGCCTGCGCGGCCACGGCGGCGTTGTTGACGAAGCAGTAGCCGCCAAAGAAGTCGGCGCCCGCATGGTGGCCCGGCGGGCGCGTGAGCGCGAAGGCGCTGCGCTGGCCGCCGATGACGCGCTGCGTCGCCGTCCACGCACAGGCCGCGCCGTGGCGCGCGGCGGCCCAGCTGCCGCCCATCAGCGGCGTGCCGGCGTCGAACGCAAAGAGGCCCAGGCGCGCGGGAAAGCTCTTCGGCAGCACGTCGGTGCGCATGCCGCGCGTGGGCCAGTACGAGGGCAGCGCGTCGCGCGTGGCGTTGGCGGCGTCGAGCGCCACCCACTCGTCCCAGGCATGCGCGATGAAGTCGAGGTAACGCGGTGCGTGCACCTTCGCCAGCAGCGCGTCGTCGAACGCGTCGGGCGCCTGCAGCGGGCCGAGGCCGCGCCGCTCGAGTTCGTGTCTCACATGGTCGACGCGGGCAGGCACCTCGAAGCAGGGCACCAGCTCGCCCCGGAACATTTCGACTTGGCCTTGGTGCAGGGCGTGCTGGTCGTTGTAGATGGTGAGCATGAAGCGGCGAAGGGCGTGACGACAGGGCCTGCCATCATGCCGCACGCCGCAGCACCGCCCGGCGCCGCCCCGAGGCCGTGAGGCCGAACAGGTCCTTCGGGTCGTCGAGCTCGGGCACCAGCGCGATCTGCCGGCCCACGCCGCGCTCCAGCGCCAGCTGCTGGATGCAGCGCAGCGCCGTGTAGTCCTCCAGCGCGAAGCCGACCGAGTCGAACACCGTCACCTGCTCCGGCCGCTCGCGGCCCGGCACTTCGCCCAGCAGCACGCGCCACAGCTCGTGCACCGGGAAGTCGGGCGCCAGCTGCTGGATTTCGCCCTCGATGCGGGTCTGCGGCTCGTATTCGACGAACACGCGCGCGCCGCGCAGCACGTCGGGATGCAGCTCGGTCTTGCCGGGCGAATCGCCGCCCACGGCGTTGATGTGCATGCCGGGCTCGATCATGTCGGGCGTGAGCACGGTCGCGTGGCCCTGGTAGGCGGTGATGGTGGTCACGATGTCGGCGCCGCGCACCGCCTCGGCGGTGGACTCGGCGCGCACGATCTCCATCGGCGTGCAGGCCGCGAGATGGCGCACCAGTTTGTCGGTGGCGCGCGGGTCGATGTCGAACACGCGCACCTGCTCGATGCCCAGCAGCGCGTGGAAGGCCAGCGCCTGGAACTCGCTTTGCGAGCCGTTGCCGATGAGCGCCAGGCTGCGCGCATCGGGCCGCGCCAGCGCCTTGGCGGCCATGGCCGAGGTGGCGGCCGTGCGCAGCGCGGTGGTGAGCGTGAGTTCGGACAGCAGCACGGGGTAGCCCGTGTCGACCTCGGCCAACACGCCGAAGGCCATGACCGTGGGCAGCCCGACCTGCGTGTTGTGCGGGTGGCCGTTGACGTACTTGAAGGCATAGGCGCCGTCGTCGGCCACGGGCATGAGTTCGATCACGCCCAGGTGCGAATGGCTGGCCACGCGCGCCTTCTTGTCGAACTCGCGCCATCGCAGGAAGTCGTCGCGCAGCGCGTCGGCCAGCGTGACGAGGAATTCCGGGACGCCGGTCTCATCCACCAGGCGAACCAGGCTGTGAACATCGATGAAGCGGGTCATGGCGCGGCTCCTTGCGTAGCCCTGACACGGCGCTTCATCCGTTCACACGGTCTCCACCATGGCTGATTCAGGATGCGCCTGCGCCAAGGGTTCAAGCCATTGTGCGCCTGTGCGCGTCAACGTGCCAACACGGCCTTAAGAGCTACGCCAGTGTGCGTACCCAATCGCACCACCTCCTCCGGCGGCGCCGCCGCCACGATGCGCCCGCCGGCGTTGCCGCCTTCGGGCCCGAGGTCGAGGATCCAGTCGGCTTCGGCGATCAGGTCGAGGTCGTGCTCGATCACCACCACGCTGTGGCCGCCGTTCACCAGCCGGTGCAGCACGTGGATCAGCTTCTCGACGTCGGCCATGTGCAGGCCCACGGTCGGCTCGTCGAGCACGTACAGCGTGTGCGGCGGTTTCTGGCCGCGGCGGGTGATGTCGTCGCGCACCTTGCTGAGTTCGGTCACCAGCTTGATGCGCTGCGCCTCGCCGCCCGACAGCGTGGGCGACGGCTGCCCCAGCGTGAGGTAGCCCAGGCCCACGTCCTTCAGCAGCTGCAGCGGATGCGCGATGTTGGGCATGCTGGCGAAGAACTCGACCGCCTCGTCGACCTCCATCTTCAGCACGTCGCCGATGCTCTTGCCGCGCCAGCTCACGGCCAGCGTCTCGGGGTTGAAGCGCGCGCCGTGGCACACCTCGCAGGGCACCTTCACGTCGGGCAGGAAGCTCATCTCGATGGTGCGCACGCCCGCGCCTTCGCAGCCCGGGCAGCGGCCTTCGCCGGTGTTGAAGCTGAAGCGCGCCGGGCCGTAGCCGCGCGCCTTGGCCTCGAGCGTGTCTGCAAAGAGCTTGCGGATGGTGTCCCAGAAACCGATGTAGGTGGCGGGGCAGCTGCGCGGTGTCTTGCCGATCGGCGTCTGGTCGACCTCGAGCACGCGGTCGATGACCTCGTAGCCGTCGACGCCGCGGCAGCCGACCCAGGCCGGGCGCTTGCCCGCGGCATCGGCGTCGCGGCCGGCCTTGGTCATGCGCTGCACCACGATGCCCTGCACGCTGGCCAGCAGCACGTCGCGCGCCAGCGTCGACTTGCCCGAGCCGCTCACGCCGGTGACCACCACGAGGCGATGCAGCGGCAGCGTGGCGGTCACGTCCTGCAGGTTGTGCAGGTCGGCACCGTGCACGGTGAGCCAGTTGCCGCTGTCTTCCGCCTTCGGATCGGGCGAGGGAATGAGGCGGCGCGCCTGCAGCGGGTGCTTGATGGCATCGCGCAGGTAGCGGCCGGTCTGCGAATCGCCGGCCTTCTGGATGTCGGCCACCGTGCCCTCGGCCACGAGGCGGCCGCCGCGCTTGCCGGCGCTGGGGCCGATGTCGATGATGTGGTCGGCGCGGCGGATGGTGTCTTCGTCGTGCTCCACCACCACCAGCGTGTTGCCCTTCTCGCCGAGCTTGTGCAGCGCGTTCAGCAAGATCTGGTTGTCGCGCGCGTGCAGGCCGATGGTCGGCTCGTCGAGCACGTAGCACACGCCCTGCAGGTTGCTGCCCAGCTGCGCCGCCAGGCGGATGCGCTGCGCCTCGCCGCCCGAGAGCGTGGGCGCGCCACGGTCGAGCGTGAGGTAGCCCAGGCCCACTTCTTCGAGGAATTCGAGGCGGCTCTTGATCTCGGGCACGAGGTCGCGCGCGATCTCGGCTTCGCGGCCGTTGAGCACCAGCCCTTCGAACCACTGGCGCACCTCGGTCACGCTCATGCGCGCGAGCTGCGTGATGCCGATGCCGCCCGAGCCGTCGGCCGCGGTGCCGAAGCCCACGGCGCGCGCGGTGGCGTTCAGGCGCGTGCCTTCGCAGGTCGGGCACGCCACGTCGGCGAGGTCTTCCACCTCGGGCTCGGCGAAAGTCTGTTCGCGGCCCTTGCTGTCGTCGTCGCGGATCGAATCGTCGAAGACCTTGCGCTGGTCCTTGCTGAGCTTCACGCCCGTGCCCACGCAGTCGGGGCACCAGCCGTGCTTGCTGTTGTAGCTGAACAGGCGCGGATCGAGCTCGGCGTAGCTGGTGCTGCACACCGGGCAGGCGCGCAGCGTGGAGAACACCTGCACGCGGCCGATGCCCACGGCGGACACGCCGGCCATCATGGCGGCGCGCAGGCCGTCGAGCTCGCTCAGCACATGGACCACGCCCTTACCGTGCTCGAGCGCCTTGGTGAGCGCCGCGCGCAGTTCGTTCTCCTGCGAGGGCAGCACGTCGAGGCTGGCCACGGGCAGCTCGATGCTGTGTTCCTTGAAGCGGTCGATGCGCGGAAAGCCCGTGGTCGGCAAAAAGTCGCCGTCCACGCGCAGGTGCGTGAAGCCGCGCGGGCGCGCCCAGTCGGCCAGCTCGGTGTACACGCCCTTGCGGTTGCTCACCAGCGGTGCGAGCAGGCCGATGTGCTGGCCCTTGAAGTTGCGCATCAGCTGCGCGGCGATGCTGTCGGGCGTCTGCGGCTGCACGGCCGCGCCGTCGTGCACGCAGTGCTGGATGCCCAGCTTCACGTACAGCAGGCGCAGGAAGTGCCACACCTCGGTGGTGGTGCCCACCGTGCTCTTGCGGCCGCCGCGCGACAGGCGCTGCTCGATGGCCACCGTGGGTGGAATGCCGTACACCGCGTCCACCTCGGGCCGGCCCGCGGGCTGCACGATGCTGCGCGCATAGGCGTTGAGCGATTCGAGGTAGCGGCGCTGGCCTTCGTTGAAAAGAATGTCGAATGCGAGCGTCGACTTGCCCGAACCGCTCACGCCCGTCACCACGCTGAACTTGCCGCGCGGAATGTCCACGCTGAGGTTCTTCAGGTTGTGCTCGCGCGCGTTGACGATCTCGATGGCGTTGCCGCCGGGCGCCGTCTTGGCGTTGGCGATGTAGCGCCGCGCGGCGCGCTCGGCCACCTTGTAGGCGCCCGGTCCGACGGCGAGCTCGTAGTCGGCCAGCGCCGCGCCGGTGAGCGAGGCGCGGTTCTCGCGCAGCTGCTCGGGCGTGCCCTCGGCCACCACCTGGCCGCCGGCGTCACCGCCTTCGGGGCCGAGGTCGATGAGCCAGTCGCTGGCGCGGATCACGTCGAGGTTGTGCTCGATGACGATGAGCGAATGGCCCGCGTCGAGCAGCTTGCGCAGCGCGCGCATGAGCCGCGCGATGTCGTCGAAGTGCAGGCCGGTGGTCGGCTCGTCGAACAGGAACAGCGTGCCCTTGCGCGCCACCATCTGGCGGCTCGCGGTCGCGCTCTTGGCCGCCTCGGCCAGGAAGCCCGCGAGCTTCAGGCGCTGCGCCTCGCCGCCCGAGAGGGTGGGCACGGGCTGGCCGAGCTTCACGTAGTCCAGACCCACGTCGACGATGGGCTGCAGCACGCGCAGCACGTCGCGGTCGGTGTCGAACAGCGCCGCAGCCTCGGCCACGGTGAGCTCCAGGATGTCGGCCACGTTGTAGCCCTTGCCCTTGCGCTCGATCTTCACTTCGAGGATCTCGGGCCGGTAGCGCTTGCCGTCGCAGTCGGGGCAGCGCAGGTACACGTCCGACAGGAACTGCATCTCGACGTGCTCGAAGCCCGAGCCGCCGCAGGTGGGGCAGCGCCCGTCGCCGGAGTTGAAGCTGAACTTGCTCGCGGTGTAGCCGCGCTGGCGCGACAGCGCCGCGGTGGCGAAGATCTCGCGGATGGCGTCCCACGCGCCCACGTAGCTCGCGGGGTTGGAGCGCGCGGTCTTGCCGATGGGCGACTGGTCGACGAACACCACGTCGCCCAGGTGATCGGCGCCGAGCATGCGGTCGTGCGCGCCCGGCGTCTCGGTGGCCTTGCCGAAGTGGCGCATGAGCGCGGGCGCCAGCACGTCCTGGATCAGCGTGGACTTGCCCGAGCCGCTCACGCCGGTCACGCACACGAGGCGCGCGAGCGGAAAGTCGACCGTGATGTTCTTCAGGTTGTGCTCGCGCACGCCTTCGAGGATGAGCCGGTGCGTGTTCTCGCTCACGAGCCGCTTGAAGCCCATGCCGATCTTCTTGCGCCCGCCCAGGTACTGGCCGGTGAGCGTGTCGGCGTCGCGCAGCTGGTCGGTGCCGCCGTCGAACACGATCTGCCCGCCGCGCGCGCCGGGGCCTGGGCCCATGTCGATCACGCGGTCGGCCGCGAGCATCACGGCCGGGTCGTGCTCGACCACCACCAGCGTGTTGCCCGCATCGCGCAGGCGCAGCATGGCCTCGGTGATGCGGTTCATGTCGCGCGGGTGCAGGCCGATGCTGGGCTCGTCGAGCACGAACAGCGTGTTCACCAGCGAGGTGCCCAGCGCCGTCGTGAGGTTGATGCGCTGCACCTCGCCGCCGCTGAGCGTGCGGCTCTGGCGGTCGAGCGTGAGGTAGCCGATGCCCACGTCGTGCAGGTAGCGCAGTCGCGTGGTGATCTCCTCGAACAGCAGCTTCAGCGCCTGCGCCTCGCCTTCGCTGGCGGGGCTGCCGTTGCCGTGGTGCTCCACGCGGTCGAAGAACTTGCGCAGCCGCTCGATGGGCAGCAGCATCAGGTCGTGCAGGCACAGGCCGGGCAGCGCCTCGAGCTGCGCGCGGCTCCACTTCGCGCCGGTGGGAAGAAAGCGCTTTTCAGGCGGCAGCACCGCGTCGGCGTCGTCCTTGCTGCCGATGCGCCACAGCAGCGGGTCGAGCTTCAGGCGCGCGCCGCTGCACACAGGGCACGGCGTGTAGCTGCGGTACTTCGACAAGAGCACGCGGATGTGCATCTTGTAGGCCTTGCTCTCCAGGTAGCCGAAGAAGCGGCGCACGCCGTACCACTGCTTGTTCCAGTTGCCGTCCTTGTAGTTGGGCGTGCCCTCGATCACCCAGTGCTTCTGCTCCTCGGTGAGCTTGTTCCACGGCGTGTCGCGCGGAATGCCGGCGGCTTCGGCGTGGCGCATGAGGTCGTCCTGCGCCTCTTTCCACGCGGGCGTCTGGATGGTCTTGATGGCGCCCGCGCGCAGCGTGAGCTTGTCGTTCGGGATCACGAGCCCCAGGTCGACGCCGATCACGCGGCCGAAGCCGCGGCAGGTGTCGCAGGCGCCCACCGCCGAGTTGAACGAGAACATCGACGGGATGGGGTCGGTGTAGCGGATGTCGCTCTCGGGGCAATGCAGGCCGGTGGAGAACTTCCACACGTCGGTCGGTGCGTTTTCCTCGGCGCCAGTCGCATGCACGGTGACGCGGCCGCTGCCGCGCTTGAGCGCCACCTCGATCGCCTCGACCACGCGCGCGCGCTCCGCGCTCGAGATGCGGAAGCGGTCGGCCACCACGTCGAGCACCTTGCGCGGGCCGGTGGGCGTGGCCACCTCGCGCTCGGCCTGCACGCGCGTGAAGCCGCTGGCGGACAGCCACTGCGTCACTTCTTCGGCCGAGGTGCCAGCGGGCAGCTCGACCGGGAAGGTGATGACGATGCGCGGGTCGCCCGCCGCAGCCGCGCGCTCGGCGATCTGCGCATAGATGCTGTCGGGCGAGTCGTGGCGCACCGGCAGCGCGGTCTCGCGGTCGAACAGCTGGGCTGCGCGCGCGTAGAGCAGCTTCAGGTGATCGTTCAGCTCGGTCATCGTGCCGACCGTGGAGCGCGAGGAGCGCACCGGGTTGGTCTGGTCGATGGCGATGGCGGGCGGCACGCCCTCCACCTTGTCGACGGCCGGCTTGTCCATGCGGTCCAGGAACTGGCGCGCGTAGGCGGAAAAGGTCTCCACGTAGCGGCGCTGGCCTTCGGCGTAGAGGGTGTCGAACACGAGGCTCGACTTGCCCGAGCCGCTGGGCCCGGTGACCACGGTCATCTCGCCGGTGCGGATGTCGAGGTCGAGGTTCTGGAGGTTGTGCTGGCGCGCGCCGCGAATCCGGATGGAGCCCTGTGTCATGAGTGCCTTGGGGGGTGGGGCAAACATTCTAGGGAGTGCTTCGTGACGCTTCGGCCCACGCCGGCGCATGGGCGGCGCCCGCGCAGGGGTTTGTCTGGATGCGTCCAAAGACACTTTATGAAACAAATGCGACATTTGTTTTCACAATTGTTCAGCGAGTCTCCCGAAGGCTCCGAAAGGCTTTCATGACGAAGAAGAAAGTGGCAGGTTCACGGCACGCGCTCGGCGTGGCCGCCCTGCTGGCGCTGTACGCAATGGGCGCCTCGGCCCAGATCGTGATCGGCCAGACCGCCGGCATGACCGGCTCGGTGGCCGCCAGCGTGAACGAGACCATCGGCGGCGCGCAACTGGTGATCGACGCGGCCAATGCCCAGGGCGGCATCCACGGCGAGAAGATCGAGGTCATCCGCATGGACGACGCCTTCGACGTCAAGCGCGCGGGCGATAACGCGCGCGTGCTGATCGAGGACAAGAAGGTGCTCGCGCTCTTCATGAGCCGCGGCACGCCGCACTCGCAGGCCATCATCCCGTACCTGGACAAGAACGAGGTGGCGCTCATCGGCCCCTCGACCGGCGCGATGGTGCTGCACAAGCCGCTGCAAAAGCACGTGTTCAACGTGCGCGCCACCTACCAGCGCGAGGCCGAGAAGGCGGTGCAGCACCTGCTGACCATCGGCCTGACGCGCATCGCCGTGGTCCACGTGACCGACTCGTTCGGTGCCGACGCGCTGCAGGGCGCCATGAACGGCTTCACCAAGGGCAAGGCCCAGCCGATCGCGACCGTGCCGGCCGACCGCGAAAAGCCCGACTACAAGACCATCGTGCCCGCCATCATGAAGGCCGATGCGCAGGCGGTGGTGTGGATCGGCTCGGGCGTGGCGGTGGTCGACGGCATCAAGGCGCTGCGCGCCGCGGGCTCGGCGGCGCAGGTGGTCACGCTGTCGAACAACGCCTCGTCGGGCTTCATCAAGCAGCTGGGCGACGCCAGCCGCGGCGTGATCGTGACGCAGGTGTTCCCCAGCGAACGCTCGATGGGCCAGCCGATGGTGAAGGAGGCGCTGACGCTGGCCCGCGCCAAGGGCCAGGGCGAGCTGTCACCGGCCGCACTCGAAGGCTTCGCCTCGGCCAAGGTGCTGGTGGAGGCCTTGCGCCGCGCGGGCCCCAAGCCCACGCGCGCCAAGGTGCTGGCGGCGCTCGAAAGCCTCAAGGGCTACGACCTGGGCGGCGGGCTCGAGGTGAGCTACTCGCCCCAGGACCACAGCGGCATCGACTTCGCGGACCTCGCGATCATCAGCGAAGGCCGCTTCAAGCGCTGACGCGCGCCCCGTTGCGTTACTTCGCGGCGGAAGCCGCGGCGGCCGGTGCCGACGCGCCAGGCGCCGGCGTGGCCGCCGGTGCGGGGGCGTGCGTCGTGTCGCCGCCGTGCTTCTCGCCGGACATGTCGATCTTGTCGCCGCCCATCGAAATCACATACAGGGCAATGGCGGCGAAGATGACGAAGCCGACAACGATTTTCCACATGGGTACTGTCTCCTGAAAAGGTGAGGAAGAGGCAAGAAAGGGTTCAAGAAAAAGGCCTCATGCCGCGGGGCATGAAGCCTCTTTGTTGAACGGAGGGCAGCCGCCGCGCGGCCCCCTCCAGATGCCGCCGATCAGTCGTTGGCGTAGATGTCCACGTCCTTGGTCTCGCGGATGAACAGCGTGCCGATCACCAGCGTGATGCCCGCGATGATGATCGGGTACCACAGGCCGTTGTACATGTTGCCGGTCGAGGCCACGATGGCGAAGGCGGTGGTCGGCAGCAGGCCGCCGAACCAGCCGTTGCCGATGTGGTACGGCAGGCTCATCGAGGTGTAGCGGATGCGCGTGGGGAACATCTCGACGAGCATCGCGGCGATCGGGCCGTAGACCATGGTCACCAGCAGCACCAGCCAGAACAGCAACACGATGGTCAGCACCTTGTTGATCTTGGCGGGGTCGGCCTTGGACGGGTAGCCGGCGACCTTCAGGTCTTCGGCCACGCCCTTCTTGAAGGCGGCGATGGCCTTGACGCTGGTCTCGTCGAACTTGGAGTTCGCGACCACGCCGGTGGGCGCCTCGACGGTCTTGTCGCCGATCTTCACGACGGCCGCGGAGCCGGGCGCGCCGGCCACGTTCTCGTAGCTCACCGAGTTCTGCACCAGGTAGCGCTTGGCGATGTCGCACGAGCTCTTGAAGTCGATCTCGCGGGCCACGGGGTTGCCCTGGAACGAGCAGGTCTTCGGGTCGGCCGTCACGGTGACGCCGGCCGTGGCTTGTGCGCGGGCCAGGTCGGGGTTGGCGGCTTCGGTCAGCATCTTGAAGACCGGGAAGTAGGTGACCACGGCCAGCAGGCAGCCGGCCATGATGATCGGCTTGCGGCCGATCTTGTCGGACAGCGTGCCGAACACCACGAAGAAGGGCGTGCCCAGCAGCAGCGCGGCGGCGATCATCAGGTTGGCGGTGGTCGCATCGACCTTGAGCTGCTGCGTCAGGAAGAACAGCGCATAGAACTGGCCCGAGTACCAGACCACGGCCTGGCCGGCCGTGAGGCCGATCAGCGCCAGGATCACGATCTTCAGGTTCTTCCACTGGCCGAAGGATTCGGCGAGCGGCGCCTTCGAGGTCTTGCCCTCGGCCTTCATCTTCTGGAAGGCCGGCGACTCCGACAGCGTCAGGCGGATCCACACCGAGATGGCCAGGAGCAGGATGGAGACCAGGAACGGAATGCGCCAGCCCCACTCGCCGAACGCCTGCTCACCGAGCCAGGTGCGCACGCCCAGGATCACGATCAGGCTCAGGAACAGGCCGAGCGTGGCCGTGGTCTGGATCCACGAGGTGTAGGCACCGCGCTTGCCGTGCGGCGAGTGCTCGGCCACGTAGGTGGCAGCACCGCCGTACTCGCCGCCGAGCGCCAGGCCCTGCAGCATGCGCAGCGCGATCAGGATCACCGGCGCCGCGACGCCGATGGTCGCGTAGCTGGGCAAGAGGCCGACGATGAAGGTCGACAGGCCCATGATCAGGATCGTCACCAGGAAGGTGTACTTGCGACCGATCATGTCGCCCAGGCGGCCGAACACGATGGCGCCGAACGGACGCACCAGGAAGCCGGCGGCAAACGCCAGCAGCGCGAAGATGAAGGCTGCGCCCGCATCCAGGCCGCTGAAGAACTGCTTCGCGATGATCGCGGCGAGCGAACCGTACAGATAGAAGTCGTACCACTCGAACACGGTGCCGAGCGAGGAGGCGAAGATGACCTTCTTCTCCTCCGCGGACATGGGCCGGGGGGCCGGATGCGGCACTCCCCTTGAATCTAGCGTGGCTGCCATCGTCGTCTCCTGGTGTGTATGTATGCGTCCATCGGTTCCCGGCATTCGGGACCGTGGGGCATTCTTGGAGGCGCGACTGACCCGAGGCTTTCGCGAAACTGAACGGGCGCTTACGGTTTAGGGTGAAACCCGCGCTGCTCGTTTCAGCTTGTAAGAAACAAGGACCCTGCGCGGGTTTGTCCTCAGTCCTTGCTGCTGCGCAGCAAAAGGGACCTCAGTTCTTGCGCAGCAACGAGGGCCGCTGGTCGGCGCCGGTCCATTGCGGACCGTCGAACCAGGCATCGCCCTGCAGGTAGGCGCGCAGCATCGCCAGGCCGTCGAAGCCCCAGAACAGGCGCCCGTCGACCACGTAGCACGGCACGCCGAACACGCCCTGCGCCACGGCCTCGTCGGTGTTGCGCTTGAGCAGGGCCTTGTTCTCGTCGCCGTTCACGTCGCGCTTCGGCTGCAGCTGCGCGGTGAGCGCGGCCAGCCGCGTGGCATCGCCCGCTTCTTCGCCGCCGCGCCACACGTGGCGAAAGAGGGTCTCGGCCGCCAGGCGGCTGATGCTGCCGTCGTCGCCCGTGGCCACGGCCAGGCGCAGGTGCGGCAGCGGGTTGTACGGGTGCGAGGCCGGCATCTCGATGGGGATGCCGTGCGCCTGGCCCAGCCACAGCACGTGGCGGTAGGTCCAGCTGCGCTTCGAAGGAATCTCGGCCGGCCCGAGCTGGCCGTGGTGCTTGAGCAGCGCGCCCAGCAGCACGGGCTTGTAGGCCACGCTCACGCTCAGGCCTTCGAGCGCCTCGGGCAGGTGCTCGAACGCCAGGTGCGCGTAGGGCGAGATGAAATCGAGATAGAAGTCGATGTGCTTCATGCGTCGTGGTCTCCTGTGGTGGGTTCGGGCACGCGCCAGATGCCGGCCTGGGCCCGCAGTTCGATCGCGCGCCACACCTGGCGGCGGCTGTCGTCTTCCATCTTGCTCCAGCCGGCGATCTCGGGAATGGTGCGCAGGCAGCCTTCGCAGAAGCCGCTCAGGCGGTCCATGCGGCACACCGACGAGCACGGCGAAGGCACCTCGCCGTCCATGCGCTGCACGGTGCCCGCGCGCTCGGCGAGCGCATGCGCTTCGTCGAAGTTCACACCACGTCGGCCACCGGCGCGCCGGTGAGCTTCTCGAGATCGGTCGGGTGCAGCTGGAACACCGCGTGCGGGTGACCCGCGGCGGCCCAGATCTCCTCGAAGCGGAACAGCTCGCGGTCGATGAGCACCACCGGCTTGGTCACATGGCCCACCGGCGACACGCCGCCGATGGTGAAGCCGGTGCGCGCCTTCACGAAGTCGGCGTCGGCGCGGCCGGTCTTGCCGACGATGGCGTCGACCTTCTTCTCGTCGACGCGCTTGTCGCCCGAGGTGATGACCAGCACCGCCGCCTCGTCGCTCTTGCGCCGGAAGATGATGCTCTTGGCGATCTGCCCGACCGAGATGCCCAGCGCGTCGGCAGCCTGCTGCGCGGTGCGGCAGGCGTCGTCGAGCATGCGGGGCGCATGGGGATGGCCGGCGTCCTGCAGCACGCGGGAGACGCGCTGGACACCTTCAGGGAGGGAATGGAGTTCGGAGCCGCACATGGCAAGTTCTTCGGGGTTCGTGAGGGGCGTTCGCCCTGCGTTGCAAGGCCCCGAGCATACGGAAAAGCCCCGCGCACCGGCGCCACCGCCCCCTTGCGCC
>NZ_JBYSZY010000068.1:0-32380 GCF_058787635.1 Variovorax sp. FW305-3-2-15-B-LB1
GGGTGGTGGTGGTGGTGTTCATGGCATTCGTTCGACCTTCCTTGAGGGACTTTGAGCGCCGGCCGGCGGTTGCGTAAATATCAAAGAATAATCTTTGATATTTAAAAACGCAGGTGCCCCGATGAATCTCCCTTCTTCCGTCTGGCTGTTCCAGTCTCTCCACGCGCTGGGCATGGCGCTGTGGCTTTCAATTGCCGTGCGCAACAACTGGCGTGGCTTTGCGGGCTCAGCGTTCGCGGTCGGCGGCACGATGTCGATGGCGCCGTTGCGCGTCGACCCTGCCATCGACACGCCCTTGCTCACGCGCGCCATCCGCTCGATAGCGCTGCACCGCGTGGCGCTGTGCGTGGTGCTGGCGTTGCAGTTGGCTGCGGCGCTGGCGTTCTGGGCCGGCAGCGCGATGCTGGTGGTCGGCGGCGACCTGGCCGCCGCCCGGCCATGGCTCAACCTGGGACTGGCCGGCTTTGCTGCCTTCCTGTTTGCGATGCACCTGGGTGGCCTGTGGTTCGGCTACTGGATACGGCAGGAGGGCCTGCAGCTCACGCACCTCATGCTGCTCCTGTGGGTGCTGGCGGCGTTCTTCCTGTTCAACCTGTCATGGCACTGATGCCGCCTTCGTCCTACGCGCGCGGTGAGGCCACGCCCACAGCCCGCACGACGGGCTGCATCCACCATCGGTCCTCATGAACAGAGTGATTCTTGCGTTCCTGGGTGGGGTTGCCTGCGCCGCCGCCGTGGCGGCCATCGCAGAGCCCGTGAGAGTGCCCGTCGACAGCGACGACAAGGGCACGGCCTACATCGCGCCCAACGTGAACTCCACCGAAACCTCGGCCCGAACGAACGGCGCCACGGTCGGCGTGCAGCGCCCCGACGGCAGCGCCCTCGAAGCCGGCACCGACACGTCTGGCAAGCGGCCCACCTATTCGGTCGGTGCCAAGACCGGCGGCGACGTCTCCTTCTCGGGCGGCGCGCATTCGGACGGCAAGGCCAACACCGGCGTGAAGGCCGGCATCACCATCAAATATTGATCAGACCATCGTCGCGTAGACGATGAAGCCCTCGTGCTTTGCCAGCTTGTCGTAGAGCATCCGCCCCGCCGCATTGGTCGTGTGCGTCTGCCAGTACACGCGGTGTGCACCCGCGCGTCGCACCTGTTCGTACACGCCCTCGATCAACTGCCGGCCCACGCCCTGGCCGCGTTCGGACGATTGCGTGAACAGATCCTGCAGGTAGCAGTTGGGCTCGATGCGCGTCGTGCTGCGGTGGAACAGGTAGTGCACCAGCCCCACCAGCTGCCCCTCGCGCTCGGCCACCAGCGCATGCACCGGCTCGTACGGATCGAAGAAGCGCTGCCACGTGACCTGCGTGATCGCCTCGGGCAGGGCCGTGGGTCCCTCACGGCCGTAGAAGGCGTTGTAGCCGTCCCAGAGCGGCTTCCATGCGGTGAAGTCGTCGGGCGTGGGCGGACGGATCAGGAGCGCGGGCGTGGTCATGAGGTCAGGAGGCCTTTCCGTTGGGAGCGAGCGTGTCGCGCGCCGCGATGGCGGCGGCAGCAGCGGCGGTGGTTGCGGCGTTGGCGGGACAGGCCGGCAGCGCCACCGGCACTGCCGCGGGCATGGGTTCGGGCACCGGCCCCATCGATTTTTCAAGAAAGTCGAGCATCGCGCGCATCGCCGCGCTGTTGTGGCGGCGCTGCGAGTACGCGGCATACAGCCAGTGCTCGTGCGGCATGTGGTCGCGCAGCACCGGCACCAGCGCGCCGCGCTCCAGGTGCGACTGCGCCAGCGGCTCGGGCACGTAGGCCACGCCCACGCCGCGCAGCGCCAGCTCGATCAGCGCCACCGCGTCGTTGGCCTCCATGCGGCTGTGCACCGCCACGTCGTGCGGCTGGCCGTCTGTCTCGAACGGCAGGTGCGTGGTGGGCATCGGCGAATAGCTCAGCACGTCGTGCCGTGCCATGTCCTCGGGCACCTGCGGAATGCCGCGCTGCGCCCAGTAGGCGGGCGACGCGCACACCACCATGTCGAAGCGCACCAGCCGGCGCACGATCAGGTTCATGTCGTCGATGCGCCCGCCCGTCAGGTGGATGTCGATGCCTTCCTCGATCAGGTCGATGTCGTGGTTGGTGAAATTCAAGCTCACGTACACGTCGGGGTAGAGCTTGATGAACTCCGCGATCACGTCCGAAAGCCAGCCCGCGATGAGCCCGTGCGGCGCGCTCATGCGCAGGCGCCCGCGCGGGTGCGAGCCGTGCGCCTGCAGGTCGTTGAGCGTGTTCTCGGCCATCGTCACCAGCTCGGTGCTGCGCTCCAGCAGCACCTCGCCCGCGTCGGTGAGGCTCAGCGAGCGGGTCGAGCGGTTGAGCAGGCGCACGCCGCTGCGCGCTTCCAGTTCGGCCACATAGCGGCTGACCGTCGCCTTGGACATGCCCAGCGACAGGGCCGCGCGGGAGAAGCTGCGCCGGAACGCGACTTCGCGGAACGTTTTGATGAGATCGAGACCATCCATAGATCGGCGCATTGTTCCAGCATCGGGGGAGGGGGCACGGGTCGTAGGGGCATCCCGGTTTTGCGCTGCGAAGGGGGTGGGGGTGCGTGGCTATACTGCGGCCGTCACGTCAAAAACAGGCGTGACCGGGATTGGCGTCCCGTGTAACTGCTGCGACGAAAGCCGCAGATTTCTCCGCAGAGACTCTGTGGCTTTGTCGTTCGTGCCTCCATTTTTTTGGCGGCTCGAGCAGGGAGCCGCGAGGCTCGCCGGTTTGCGCAAGCAGTTCCCGGTACGCCAACCTGTTCGAGCTGCCGCCCTCAATTGGCGTTGGGTGCGACGGTTGTTGCAAACCGAACTGCCTGGAGGCCACGCATGGCTCTTGCCCCTTCCGTCACAGCCGAATCGCTCGCCTTGCAGGCCTGCGACGACCTCGACAGCTTTCACATGGTGCGCCGCGCGTATGCGTGCATCGAGAAACTCATCGTGCCGCAATGTGTGAACGACACCGACGATGTGTACCCGACGCGCACCGAACTCGGGGCGCTCGTGCGGCTGGTCAATGAAGAGCTGCAGCGGCGCATCGAAGCCGCCGAGGCCACGCTGCAGTCGCTGCGTGCTGCCGTGGGCGATGCCCAGCGGGGCTGACGGTTCAGGCGGGGCGCTCGCCGTTCTCCGCCGGTGGTTGCTGCTGTCGCTGCTGCAACGTCGTCGAGATGCCGTAGAGCGCCAGCATGCCGAGCACGTGCCCGATGGCAACGCCCGGCTCCCCCGATTCGATCCGCGCGATCGTCTGGACATGAACGCCCAGGCGCGCGGCAGCAGCGGCCTGGCCCTCGCCAGCCGTTGTGCGCGCCAGCTTGGCAGCAGCACCGAACGCCTTGATCGCTTCGATCGCGTCGTCTCCGATGTCGGAAGAAATTCGTTTTCCTTGGGCCATGCTTTCATTGTCCCCGGTTGCTGATGCGAGTGGAACGCGCGTCTCTGTCTTCGTGGCGCTGAAGGGGGTGTTCGGCTGAGGTGGTAGGTACTATCGGGAGCGAGCCTTGTCAGTCGCCCCAGTTTCTTGATTTGAGATGAACCCGCCACCAACTCACGTTCCCGGGAAGCCGTACCACTTCTTTTCCATCCCGCTGATGATTCAGCCCAATCTTTGGGATGAGAAGGTCTCGTTGAAATTTCGCGGGTTGCTGTTTGCTGTGCTCTATGCGATTCCCGTGCTGATCATGTCCGTCGTGATCCCCCTCGTGGTGGTATTCCCCGCCATGAGTTTCAGCTCGATCGGAGGACTTTTGGTCGCAGCGCCTTTTTGGATGCTTGCCGCGTACTTCATGTCGGCGCTCGCTGTCGGGGTACTTGTTGGTCTCTACAACTATTCAGAGTTCAAGAGATTTACGAAAGCACCGGCCAATTGATTGAAGTCGACTGTTGATGGTCAGGAGCCACCACCCTCCAAATCTTCACCTCTTGTTACCAGCTTGAGGTTGCACTCCACGGCCAGAAGCGGACCTTCAATCGCATCCTCCAATCTCTGATCTCCGACATATCCCCAGCCATGAACCTAGTCAGCCTGTCGTCACTTGCCCCCAAGGATGTTCACGCGATCTGGCGTCTGGCTGCATCATCCGGCGCGGGCGTTCAAGGCACTGCCGCCTGGTCGTTCGAAGGAAATGGCATTCGCACGCGCACGACGTTCCTGAAGGCATTCCAGGAGCTGAAGCTGTCCGTCATCGAGCTGCCGAATCTTCTGAAGACAAGCGAACGCGTGTGCGATCTCGCAGGCTATCTCGACCCGTTCTATGACATCTACGTCATCCGGGAGTCGAACCACGAGCGCCTCGCGGAGTTTGCGGCCTCGTCTCGCAGACCCGTAGTCAACGCGATGTCGAACGCCGGCCATCCATGCGAAGTGCTTACGGACGCCTACTTCATCGAAACGATCATGGGTCCGATCCAGAGGGCGCGCATCTGCCTTTGGGGACCGCCGACCAACGTGTTTCGTTCGTGGCACGAGCTGGCCAGCGTGATGGGCTTTACGCTGGTTCATGTCTGCCATGAGAGCTTCCACGAGACCATCCCCAACGTCGCCTTTTCATCGGCTTCCCCAGAAGCAACAGACGTGGTCATCACCGATGGCTGGCCTCGGGGCACGGAGCAGTTGAGCCGTCCGCTGTCCGTTGAAGATCTGGCTCGGATGGGCAACCCCGTGCTGTTGCCGACGCCACCGTTCACTGTCGGTGGTGAACTTTCGGTGGACCCTCGTCGCTATCCGCACTTCGCCGGCTACGAGCAGAAGAAGCTCCTCTTGCCGGTGCAAAGAGCGGTGCTTCAATATCTGCTTGCAACCTGAATTGACCGGGGCCAGTCAGTCGAGTGCTGGACGGAATAGAGTCGAGAAAAGCTTGAACAGCCTATGAGCGAGGACTTCATCTCCATCAGCCGATCACTGGTCGAGGACGCATGGAACAACCCCGACAAGTGGGAAGCCAACCTTGCCTCTGCGCAAGCGTTGCTCTCGAAGGCGCTCGTTGAATCCCCCGGCAACGTCCTTGCCCTGACGTGCTTGGGCGCAGTGCTTTCCGATCAAGGCAAGCACAAAGAGGCTGCATCCGTCCTGCAGCGTGCAGTCGAACTCGGCTCCACCGATCGGAACACGTTCTTCAACCTCGGCGTGGCAACGATGAACTTCGGCTCACGCGCGAAAGCCATGTCTGCATTCCGTGGGGCCGAAGGGCTCCAGGCTTCGCCGCTGTCGTGGCCGGCATACTTTGATGCGCAGGCCCATTGAGCGCCCTCCCATCCCAAGCAAGGAGACCCGCATGAGAACGCTGAAAATCATGGAGCACATCTCGCTGGATGGCGTGATCCAGACCTCGGGCGAAGACGGCTTTCCCTACGCGGACTGGACCACGCCCTACCGCAGCCCCGCCGGCCGGGATGAAGTGCTCGCCGCGCATGGCGGGCGCTTCGATCTGCTGCTTGGGCGTCGCACCTACGACCTGTGGTCGGACTACTGGCCCAAGGCGCCGAGCGGCGCGATGGCGGATGGACTGAATGCGGCGACCAAGCATGTCGTGACCCACCGCCCCGAAAGCCTGGCATGGGGCCCGTTCGAAAGCGTGGGACCGGACGTCGTCGAGGGCGTTCGCCGCATCAAGTCTCAGGCGGGCCCGAACCTGATTCTCTGGGGCAGCTCCTCGCTGACATCGACGCTGCTGGAGCACGGCCTGGTGGATGACGTCGTGCTGCTCGTCTATCCGGTGCTGCTGGGCGCGGGAAAGCGCTTCTTCGCACAGGGCACTCCACCACGCGCCTTCGAGCTTGTCACCACGAAAGCAATGCCATCGGGCATCCTCCTCAGCGCCTACAAGGTCGTCGGCCCTTTGAAGGCCGGGTAGTCGAACCGCGAAACATCGCGAGCGAAATCACAAGGAACATCTTGATCCACCGCATCCGCACGGCCCTCGTGGCCTGCACATTGGGCGCCGCGGCACTGGCCGTTTCCGCGCAGGTCACCATCGGCTTCATCGGCACGCTCTCCGGACCTGGGGCCGCGGTCGGGCAGGAGCAGTACGACGGCTTCATGCTGGCGGTCGAGCAACGCCAAGGCATGCTCGGCGGTGTTCCCGTGGCGGTCCTCAAGGAAGACGACCAGCACAACCCCGAGCGCGGGGCGCAGCTGGTGCAGAGCCTGATCGAGAAGGAGAAGGTGAGCTTCATCACCGGCGTGACCTTCTCCGACGTGATGATGGCCATGGCCAAGCCGATGGCCCGAGCGGGCATGCTGTTCGTCGGCTCGAACGCCGGCCCCGCGCCGATCGCCGGCAAGCAGTGCAACACCCGGTTCGTCTTCGCCTCGTACCAGGACGAGTACCAGGCCGGGATCGTGGGACGCTACGCCGTCGACAAGGGCTACTGGAAGACGCTGTTCATTGCGCCCGACAACGCAGCGGGCAAAGACCAGCTGCGCGGCTTCAAGCGCTACTACTCGGGCGAGGTGGTGAGCGAAATCAACGTCAAGCCCGACCAGGCCGACTACGCGGCAGCGCTGGCGCAGATCCAGCGCGTGGCGCCCGATGCGGTGGTGGCGTTCCTGCCGGGCGACATGGGCGTGAACTTCATCCAGCAGATGAACCGCTCGGGCCTGCTGAGCAAGGTGCCCTTGCTGACCGTGGGCACGGTCGACGGCACGACACTGCCGCTGCTCAAGGAGGCCGCGCTTCATGTGCTGGCCGGCGCGGTCTGGGGCCCCGACCTGCCGAGCCCGACGAGCAAGGCTTTCGTTGCCGCCTTCGAAAAGAGGCACGGGCGCATCCCCTCGCAGTATGCGGCGCAAGGTTTCGATGCGGCGCTCCTGATCGACCGCGCGCTGAAGGAGACCAAGGGCTCCGTCGCCGATCGCGGTGCCTTGCGCAACGCGCTCAACGAGGCCGACTTCTCGTCGGTGCGCAGTGGCTTCAAGTTTCTGCGCAACGGTTTCCCGGTGCAGGACGGGCACGTCTTCGTGGTCGCGAAGGACGCGCAGGGCCGCGTGTCGCTCAAGCGGGTCGCCACGCCGCTGGAGGCGAACCCGGATGGGTACTGGAACGAGTGTCGGTAGGCAGGGGCCGGCGGCATCTGGCCAAGCCCCCGACGTTCACAGCGCCTATGCTCGGCGTTCAAGAACAAACCCCGTCCCTCCCGGCCACTGCCGCGAGACCACAGCCTGACCATGCACCCGACCGGAACCCTGCGCGGCATCGCCGCGATGCTGTTGGCCTGCGCCTTCTTCGCCTGCATGGACGCGCTGCTCAAGACCCTGGCAGGGCATTACCCGCCGGTGCAGGTGATGGCGCTGCGCGGTCTCACGGCGCTGCCGCTGGTGTGCCTGTACATCGTCTGGCGGCGCGAGGCGGCCGGGGTTTTCAACCGTCGGCTGCGCTGGCGCCTGCATCTGCTGCGCACCGCGCTGAACATGACGATGCTGGTGCTCTTCGTCCACGGCCTGAAGACCCTGGGCCTGGCCGAGGCCTACACGCTCACGTTCATCGCGCCGTTGCTGATGGTGCTCATCGCCGTGCCGATGCTGGGCGAATCGGTGCAGCCGCGGCACTGGATCGCCATCGGGCTGGGCTTCGTCGGCGTGGTGGTCGCGCTGCGGCCCGAGCAGGGGGCCTTCCTCTCGACGGGTGCGCTGGCGATCCTGGTGGCGGCCGTCTGCTATGCGCTGTCGAACATGCTGGGCCGGCTCATCAGCCGCACCGAGCCGAGCGCCGCGCTGGTCTTCTGGACCACTGCGGGCATGGCCGTCGGCGGCAGCCTGTTCGCGGCGCCGCAATGGGTGCCGCTGCAGGCCGGGCACGCGTGGGCGCTGGCGGGCCTGGCCCTCAGCGGTTTCCTGGGCCAGCTGGCCATCGCCGAGGCCTTCCGCCACGGCCAGGCCGCGGCCATTGCGCCCTTCGAATACAGCGCGCTCGCGTGGGCGCTCGTGATGGACTGGGTGTTCTGGCAGGCCGCGCCCGATGCGTGGACGCTGGGCGGCGGGGCGCTGATCGTTGCGAGCGGACTGTGGCTGGCGCGCAGCGAGGCGCCGAGGTCGGTACAGAAAAAGCGCAAGGCCGCCTGAGCTATTGAGCGGCTACAGTCGGCCGGAAGCAGCCACGCGCACAAGACTTTCAATGCCTCGAACCACTTCCGAGATCGCTCACGACATCGCCAACTTCGAACCGCCGGAGGACGGCAACTGGCGCCACCTGGACTCGCTTCTGGATGAACTCTGGCGGGCAGGCAGTCCGGAGCAGGCCATGCCCGAAATGCTGAGCGTCTTCGAGCGCTACCCGGAGGAAGACGGCTACGGGGTCATGTGGACCATCGTTCACGGATTGGAGAGCTTGCCCAACTACCAGCCGGAGCTTCTTCGCTCCCTCGCGCGACAGCCCAGCGAACTCGGCATCACGATGGTCGGGCGCATCTTGAACGCCGGCACGACGGAGATCGGCGGCGTCTCATTGCTGCAGACGCTGCACGATCTGGCGAAGACGGCGGCCTCTTCGTACATCAGGGAAGAAGCGCTCCGTGTGGCGTCTCGGCCGCGCTGAACGTCCGCCGTGAGGAAAGCGCTCATTCGCATCGTGCTCCGCGGCCCCTTGGCTGCCCGGCATGGCGATCCAAGCCCATGACCACAGACCCTCTTCCAATCACCCGGCCCGCCATCCTCTGCGTCGCATGCGCCGCCGCGGCGGGGTTCTTCTGGTGGGCGTTCCATGAGCGGTACTACAGGCACAGGGACTGCATTGAAGCATCCGCATCCAGCTGCCTCGCGCCCGACGGCGCCAATCTGATCGGCGGGGGCGCCGTCTGGTCCGTGGTCGCTGGCCTCTTCACGTGCGCCTCGGTCTACTACCTGGGGGTCGTGCTTCGCCGTCGTCGGGCGAATGGCCGCTGATGGCCGGCTGAAGCGAGAGTTCAGGCCCCGCCGTCTTGTCGAGCCAATACGGGCGCCTCATGCCGCGAGGCCACTTCCGGCTGGCCATCGAGCGTGGCCCGTGCCCCGGCAAAGCAATCCACATCGGCCGGCAAGGCCACGCCGCTTTGGGCGGAGCGGGTCCAGATGTGGCTCGTGAGTTCGACCGCATTGGGGTCGTCATAGCAACCGCGCGAGATGGCGCGCACATCGGGCCAACGCTCGAAGGTCAGGCCCATCGTCGTGCCACACGAGGGGCAGAAATGAACGAAGACCTGCTTGTGGCTGCCGTCCGATCGGTGCGCGTACTGCCGCAGTTCGCCTTCGTTGAACTGCACGGCGTCCATCGGAAAAAGCGACTCGGCATAGAAAGACGTGCCGGTCATGCGCTGGCAGAACGTGCAATGGCACGCGAACGTGCGCAGCGGCGGCTGGGTCGTGCTGAATCGGACCTTGCCGCAGAGGCAACCCCCTTCAAGTACAGCTGGCATACGGCACCCGGAAAAAAGAGGGGATTCTGCCCCCTCGATCGACGGCGTTCGATGCAGCTGCGCGAACCGCGCGCTCAGGCCAGCCCCAGCTCCTTGGCCTCGGCTTCGTAGTGGGGGTACGACGCCTTCATCGTCGCGCCATTGAGGATCATCTCGGCCACGAGGGTGCGCGACGGCATCTCGTAGACCTGGGTGCGCACCCACACGGATTCGGTGCGCGCGCTTTCGCTCAGCGCGATGATCTCGCGCTCCAGTTCGTAGTCCTGGTCGACGAAGAGCGGGCCCTTGATGAGGCGGATCTCCTGTCCGGCGAACAGGCCCACGGCCGGCTTGCGGCCATTCAGTTGCGCCTCGGCGCTGGTGGAGCCGAGCAGCACGCTGATCATCTCGGTCGGGATGATGGCCCGGCCCCACGGCGAGCGCTGGCCGCCTTCGGCTGTGTACCAGTCGCAGGGCTCGGTGATGACCTTGAGCTTGTCCGCGAGCGTGAAGGGGTAGTGGTCGCCCATGTGCTGGTCGAAGCCCATGCGGATCTTCTCGACGACGGCGCCGCGCTGGCCCACGCGCAGGTCGCGGTTGATGACCAGGCCCTGGGGCGGGCGCAGCTTCGCGATGCGCTGCGGCAGCTCGTGCGGGTACTGCGAGGCATCGCCCACCGACGCGGTGCCGGTCAGCACCGGCGTGCCGTCGGCCTTCTCGGCGCGCAGGCGCACGAAGGTGGCGCCGGGCGCGGGCAGGTCGACAAAGGCGCGCACCGACTCGCCTTCCACCACCATGTTCTGGTAGTGGGCGCTGATGCAGCCGGTCTCGAACCAGGCCTGTCCGAACACATGGAACAGCAAGGGGTCGAACTGGCTGAAGTGCGTCGGCCCTTCGATCGGCCCGGCGCGCAGGCCCAGCGTTTCGGCCGTCGCGTCGTCGTGGATCGACTTGTGGTCGTCGTAGGTCTGGTCGGCCAGCATCTGGCGCGGCTGGCGCAGCGGGCCGCACAGGCCGAGAGCGGTGGTGGTGAAAGGCGAGGTCATGGGGGAGGGCTCCGTGTAGCCGGCGGCGGGCGCCAGTCGAGTTCGCGATGATGGCAAAGTCTCCGCGCCGCGCCTGTCGCCTAGGGAACGCCTGATGCGGCCGGCCACGCAGTCACTGGCGGTCGGCGCCCGGCAGATGCATCGGTCGTCCTTGCATGACGGTCCGGGTGGTCACTGGCCTTATTGCGCCTCGACGCCCAGCTCGCGCATCCGCCTGGTGATCACGTTGAACTCCTCCTTGTACGACGCCGCGAACTGCTCGGGCGTGCTGTTCATCACCTCGAAGCCCCGGCCCACGAACAGCTGGCTGACATCGGGCGAGCCGACGATGGCGCGCACTTCCCGGGCCAGCTTGTCGACGATGGGCTGTGGCGTCTTCGCCGGTGCCAGCAGCCCGATCCAGACGTTGGTGTCGTAGAGCGGGTCCTTGAAGCCCAGCTCGTTCATGGTCGGAACCTGCGGGAGCGAGGTGGAGCGTTGTCGTCCCAGCACGGCCAGCGGCACGACCTTGCCCGTTGGCACATGCTGCATCGCACTGGGCACTGACGACAGTCCGACGTCGATGGTGCCCGACAGCAGGTCGGTCACCACGGGCCCTTCGCCGCGTTGCGGCACATGCACCATGCCTGCATTCAGGCCGCGGTTGAGGCTCTCGCCGGCCAGATGGCCCAGCCCGCCCACGCCCCAGGACCCGTAGCTCAGCTTCGCGCCGCCCTTGGCCACCTTGGCCTTCAGGTCTTCGATGCTCTTGATGCCGGTGCCGGGGTGCGTGGAAATCAGCGCCGGGCTGCGCACCACCTGCGTGACGCCGACGAAGTCCTTCTGCGGGTCGTAGGCCAGGGTCTTGAACAGCGCCGTGTTGTTGATCTGCGAATCGGTGATGGTCATCAGCAGCGTGTAGCCGTCGGGCTTGGCGCGGCCGACTTCGCCGGCGCCGATGGCGCCTGCCGCACCCGCTTTGTTGTCCACCACCACCGGCTGCCCCATCGATTTCGACAGGCGATCGCCCAGGGTGCGTGCCACGAAGTCGGTCGCACCGCCGGCGGCGTAGGGCACGACGAGGCGGATCGGCCGCGAGGGGTAGCTCTCCTGCGCGGCGATGGGCAGCGCCAGCGTGATCGCTGCGCATGCGGCAGTCATTTTCTTGAACATGGTTGTCTCCAGTGGTGGGGTTGGGTGGTCTGCTTGTTGTTGGGGGCGTCAGAGATCGAGAACGAGCACGGCGCTGCGCGCGCGAGACACGCAGGGCAGGATGCAGGTGTGGCTGTCGCGCTCCTCGTCGCTGAGCACGAAGTCGCGGTGATCCGCCTCGCCCTCGAGCAGCGGCACCTCGCAGCTGCGGCACATGCCTTCGCGGCACGAGAAGGGAATGCTGACGTTGGCGCCTTCCAGTGCGTCGAGCAGGCTCTGCCGCGGTGCGACCTCGATCCTCTGGCCGCTGCGATGCAGCACCACGGTGAAGGTGTCGGCCGGCGCTGCGGGCGTGGCGGGTTCCGGCGGTGCGAAGCGTTCGAAATGGGTGGCCGCCTTGTCGATGCCGACAACGCCTGCGGCCGCGCCGACCGCGTTCATCAGCCCTTCGGGGCCGCAGCAGTAGAGGTGGGCGCCTGGGGCCGCACCGGCCAGCCAGCCCGCCAGGTCGGGTGGCGTGCCCGCCGCTTCCTGGTCCACGTGCAGCTGCACGCGGTCATGGTGGCGCGCCAGCGTCCACGCATAGGCGGCACGGGCCCGCGTGCGCACGCAGTACAACAGCTTCCAGGGCCTGGCGTTGGCCTCGCACCAGAGGATCATGCTCAGGATGGGCGTGATGCCGATGCCCCCGGCCACGAACAGATGCTCGGTGGCGGCCGGGTCGATGCCGAACAGGGCGCGCGGCGCGCCCACCTCGAGCACATCGCCCACGGCAAGGCGCTGGTGAACGAAGGCCGAGCCGCCGCGCGAGGCTGGCGCCAGGCCCACGCCGAGCACGTAGCGGTGGCGCTCCAGCGGCGAGTTGGCCAGTGAATACTGGCGGCGGATGTCGCCGGGCAGCAGCAGGTCCACATGGGCGCCCGAGGTGAAGGGCGGCAGCGCGGCGCCGTCCTGCGCACGCAACTCCAGGCCGAGCACATCCTGCGCCTCTTGCGTGAGGCGGGTGACGAGGAGCTTCATGGCTCAGGCCTTGACGGGTTCGGGCGCTGCTGTGGCGGTGGGGCGGGCCGCGGCTTCTTCGAGCGCCTCTTCTTCCAGCCGGCGCGAGACCATCCAGCGGAACTGGTTCAGCGCGGCGTCGATGCCGAAGGCCATCATCTTGAAGTCGGGCGCCAGCGCCAGGCTCTTTTGCTGCGCGGTGATGATGTCGCGGTCTTCGTCGAAGGCATCCACCACGGCCTGGTGGATCGAGTGCGTGACTTCGGGTTGGTCGATGGCGAAGTTGTGGGGATGCGCGAAGAAGTAGTGGGTGGAGTTTTCCGTCTCGGGCGTGATGGCCTGGCAGCCACGAAATTCGATCGCGCCGTCGCGGTTGCCTTCGGCAGCGCCCTGGCCGGTGGGCGCCATGCCGGAGTCCATCAGCAGGATGGCCGGGATGGTGAAGTTGTAGATGTTCCATCGATCGACCCTGCTGCCCCAGTCCTTGACCGCCTGGGCGAAAGGCGGCGGCTCGGTGTCGAGGGCCCACCGGGTGATGCGCACGCCGTTGTCGATGCGTTCGACCTTGGGCTGGGCGGCGGCGTAGTCCGCACTGCCTCCCAGCGTGGTCGGGTGCACGAAGGGCAGGTGGGAAAAGTCCAGCAGGTTGTCGCAGATCAGCAGGTAGTTGACGTCGTAGTGGATGTAGCCGTCCAGGCTGCGCCAGTGCGGGTCGTCCAGCCAGGGCGTGTCGGGGATCAGCGCCGGGTCGGCCTTGTCGGGAGCGCCCATCCAGATCCAGACCCAGCGGTGGCGTTGCACCACCGGGAAGCTGCGCACCCTGGCCTGGATGGGAATGCGCTTCTGGGCCGGCGCCTCGATGCACTGGCCCGAGGCGTCGAACTTCAGGCCGTGGTACATGCAGCGCACGCAGTCGCCTTCTCGCCGTCCCACCGACAGGGGCGCGCCGCGGTGGCAGCAGCGGTCTTCCATGGCGACGATCTCGCCGTCGTCCTTGCGGTACATGAGAACGGGCACGCCGATGATGGTGCGGGCGAACAGGCCCTGCGGCGTGAGCTCGTTGTCCCAGGCAGCCACGTACCAGGTGTTTTTGATGAACATGGGGCGTCTCCTTTGTTGTTCGCCGCGTTCGGGTCACGGCATGGGCAGAGCGTAGGACGAGGGTTCTCATGTATCAATGTCATTTCAGTCATTCCTAGAATGCGCAGCATGCATGCGGAAAACCTCGACCTGAATTTGCTGGCGGTCTTCGACGCGATGTTTCGCGAGGCCAGTGTCACGAAGGCCGCGCAGGGCCTCGGGCTGACGCAGAGCGCGATGAGCCACGCGCTCAACCGGCTGCGTGCTTTCTTCGACGACCCCTTGTTCGTCAAGGTCGGCAGCCGCATGGAGCCCACGCGCAAGGCCGAGGGCATGCGCGCCGCGGTGGTGGAGGTGATGACCACCGTGCGCCAGCAGATCCTGGCAGGCGCCCGGTTCGAGCCCGCACTGGCGCGACGCACCTTCACCCTGTGCATGACCGACATGGGCGAACTGGTGTTCCTGCCCCCGCTGCTCGAGCGCTTCAAGAAGGAGGCGCCCGGTTGTTCGCTGCGCACGCTGCAGGTGCCGCTCGAGCAGGTCGAAGGGCTGCTTGCGTCAGGCGAGGCCGACCTGGCGGTGGGGTCCATCCGTGCGGCGCCCGAGGGGCTGTTTCATCAGCGACTGTTCCTGCACTCCTTCGTGACCATCGCCAGCGCGCGGAACAAGGACATCGGCGCCACCCTCACGCGCGAGCGCTTCGAGGCGATGCGGCACATCGTGGTCTCGCTCACCGGCCACTCGGCGGAGAGCTACGACAAGGTGCTGGAAGACCAGGGCATCCGCCGCACCGTGGCCGTGATGACGCCCCACTTCCTGATGGTTCCGCTCCTGATGGACCGGCACGCCGATCTGCTCGCGACCGTGCCGCGCGAACTGGCGGAGGTCTTCGCCCGCATGGGCACGGTGCGCATGTTCGAGCCGCCGGTGCCCGTGCCCCAGTTTCAACTCAACCAGCACTGGCATCCGCGCTTTCACCACGACCCGGCCGTGGTCTGGTTGCGCGATGTGATGAAACATACCTTCGAGCACTACCCGCGCATCACCACGCAGGCCAGTCCTCCGGCTAGGAAAAGTGCGCGAGCCAAGTCGCGTTGACGCGCCGGCCGGCATCGACTTTTCCTCTGCTGCGAACCTCATCCCCCACCCGTTTCTGCGTGCCCGCTTGTTCGAGCGGCCGCGCACTGTTACAAAGGGCGTCTCCATGCGCTCGCCCACCTTCCTCTTCGTTTCGCTGCTCTGGCTTGTCGTGGCCGTCCCGGCCGCGCAGGCGGAGGTGGTGCGCTGCACCGACGCCGACGGCCGCATCGTCTACACCGACGGCGCCTGCCCGCCGGGCACCAGGCAATCGCGGCAGTTGCGCATCGACGAGCCGCCGCCTGCGCCGCCGCGTGCCTCCAACGAGGAAGACACGCCGCGTCGTTCGGACTACGCGGCACCGTCCGCTCCACCGCCGCAGCCCGTGCCCTCGGGGCCGGCCATCATTCCGCGTTACCCGGTGGGCGAGGCGCCCGCGGCCGACCCGGGGCCGACCTACATCTGGGGCGGCGATCCGTACTACGGGCCGCCGCGACCGGGGTATCACCCCCGGCCACCGCGTCCGCCGCGCGACCCCGGGCCTCCGCCTGGTCAGCGGCCATGCAATCTCGCGGGCATCAAGCGCAGCAACTGCTGAGCGCGTTCGTCCTCTTTCCTCTGCTTCCTGCTTCTTCATGACCGTTGCCGCGCCCGAGCGCCTTTCCCCGTGGGTCGTCCACTGCGACGGCAGTGCCATGCCGAACCCCGGGCGCATGGGCGTCGGCGTCGTCATCACGCAGCCCGACGGCACCCGCCACACCTTCTCGCAGGCCACGCACACCACGGGCTGCAACAACGAGGCCGAGCTGCGGGCACTGACGCTCGCGCTGCGCGAGCTGCAGGCGCGCGGCGCCACGAGCGTGCAGGCCTTCAGCGACAACAGCACGCTGGTCGAACAGCTGAGCGGCGCTGCCGACGTGCGGCCGATCGTGCGCATGGCGCCGTTGTTCGACGAGGCGCGCACGCTGCTGCAGGGCTTCGACGAGGCGCGCGTGCAATGGATTCCGCGCCACCGCAACGGCGAGGCCGACGCGCTCGCGCGGGCCGCGCTGGGCTCCGGGCCGAAGCCGCCGCCCAAGGCCTGGAAGAAGCGGCGCTAGCGGCGCTCGCGAAGGGGCATGCGGCAGGTTCTATCATTCGGGTCGATTCAGACACCCGTTTCCCCATGACCGAAGAAGCCACCTCCAAGCCCACGCTGCCCGACCATCTCTCGACCGATCCGCGCAGCCCGCACCACATTCCCGCCGTGTTCGAGCACCCGATCGGCATCCGCTTCAACGGCAAGGACCGCCTGGACGTCGAGGAATACTGCATCAGCGAAGGCTGGATCAAGGTGCCCGCCGGCCGCACGCTGGACCGCAAGGGCTATCCGCTGCTGATCAAGCTCAAGGGCGCTGTCGAGGTGTACTACCGCGACTGACGGCCGGGGGCACACGCCCCCACCGTTCCTGTTTTTCTTTCAGCGCCACTGCAGCAGCAGCGACCACGGCTGGCGGCTCATGTGGCGATCGACGCATGCGTTGCCGCCCGCCGTGCAGCCTTCGGGCAGGTAGCTCGGGTCCAGCAGCCGCGTGCCGGGCGCAAAGGCCAGGCGCCGCAAGGTGACCGACTGCAGCACGTTGCCACCCACGGCATCGAAGCCCGCACCGTCCACGCCCACCACCACATCGCAGTGCATCGGCAGCGGCGCGCCGCCCGTGGGGCGCCCGGCGAGCCACTCGCCGATCTTGCCGAAGCCGTCGAGCGCGGCACCGCGCGGGCCGCGTGCATGGCAGACCAGATCGCCCGGGCGCGGCGGCGTGCGCATCAGGTCGCAGGCGCGCAGGGCTTGCGGTGTTGCGCGGCCCGCCGCCTCGTCGATGCCGGCCCGCCATGCGGCGCCGGCGTAGTCGACGTGGGCCTCGGAAAAGACGAACTCGTCGGCGCCGAGCCCGGCCTCGCGCGCGACCCAGCTGATGAACGCGGCGGACCACGGCGTGTCGATCACCGCGACACGCTGCAGGGCCACTTCGATGGCGCGCTGGTCCGACGCGTCCAGCCCCTGGTCGGGGCCGACACCCAGGCCTTGCAGGCGCGCGGCGCTCGCCTGGTTCAGCGCGTCGGTCAATCGCGTGCGGTCGGCCGCGTGCGGGGCGCCGAAGCGAACGAGAGAAGGCAACCGCTCGCTCGCCGGATCGACCGCGCGCCAGTAGCGCAGCACGCGTTGCCATGCGGGCAGCGCGTCGATCGGATAGCGCGTGTCTTCTGCTTCTGAATAGCCAGACTCGGTGAGTCGGCCTTCGGCGTCCATGGTCTGGCTGCCGAAGGCAATGTGCTCTTGTCGGGCCAGCGCGGCCATCGCGAGGGCGCGGGGCGGCGGCGGAATGTAGGAGGCCGTGGCAAGGCAGCCGGACGCGGCCGATGCGAAGGTGGGCGCCGCCGTGAACACCAGGGCTGCGCACAGCGTGCGCGCTGCGTGGCGCAGCGGTTGTGTGAGCGCGGAGGAGGGCGCGATGACGGGCGGTGGCGACATGTGAGGCGAGCATAGCGGGGCACTGCCCGCGGCAAGCAGAATGCGGGGCGCTCCCTGAAGCGCCGGACCGTCCGGTGCAGGCGCTCCACCGTGAAGCTCAAGATCATCCTGCTGCGGATCCTCGGCGTCATCGCCGGCCTCGTCGTCGTGGGCTATGCCGCGTTCCAGTGGAGCCCGTGGCCCTCGGTGCTGATGATCCGCTACGCCTTCGGCAAGGGCTCGGATGCCGCATCGCAGTCGCTGCAGAAGCACGTGCCGCCCGGCATCGCGACGGTGCTCGACCAGCACTACGACGAGGCCGATCCGGATGCCTACCTCGACGTGTTCCGCCCGGCCTCGGCGGGCACTCGGCCCTTGCCCGCCATCGTGTGGGTGCACGGCGGCGCCTGGGTCTCGGGCCACCGGCGCGACGTGGCGAACTACGCGCGCGTGCTGGCGGGGCAGGGCTTCACTGTCGTGGCCGTCGGTTACTCGATCGCGCCGGGCCAGGGCTACCCGGTGCCGGTGCGGCAGGTGAACACGGCGCTGGGTTATCTGGTGCGCGAGGCGGCGCGGCTGGGTGTGGACCCCGCGCGGCTTGTGCTGGCTGGTGACTCGGCGGGCGCGCACATCGTCGCGCAGGTTGCGAACGCGGTGGCTGTGCCAGGGTACGCGAAGGCCGTCGGCCTCACGCCCGTCATCGCGCGCGAGCAGCTGCGCGGCATGCTGCTGCATTGCGGTGCCTACGACGCGGCACAGGCCCGGCTCGACGGTGCGTTCGGTGGCTTCCTGCGCACCGTGTTCTGGTCGTACAGCGGCAGCAAGGATTTCCAGAACGCGCCGGCCTTCGAGACTGCGTCGGTGCGCCGCTATGTGACCGGGGCCTTTCCGCCGTCGTTCATCACTGCAGGCAATGGCGATCCGCTCGAAGGGCAGTCGCGGTCGATGGCCGAGACGTTGACCGCGAAGGGCGTGCAGGTCGACAGCCTGTTCTTCCCCGCCGATCAAACGCCGGCGTTGCCGCACGAGTACCAGTTCAACCTCGACGATGCGCCGGGGCGGCTGGCGCTGGAGCGCTCGCTGCAGTTCTTGCGGCGCGTCACGGCGCCGTAGCTAGGTCAGCTCTGGGGCTTGCTCGGCAGGTCGCCTTCGCGCAGCTTGCGGCCGACCCACATCAGGCCGGTTTCATAGTCGGCGCTGCCGACCTGCACGCCGCCCACGGTGCGCAGCGCGCCGGTGCCGTCATCGGTGGCCGGGCCTTCGCCCGTAAGGTCGCCGGGGACCAGCAGGCGGCCGTCCTTCAGGAAGTCGGCGATGCGCAGCTGGCGCATGCCGCGGCCCCAATGCCAGTGCTGCTTGAGGTCGAAGGATTTCGGCGATGGCGCGGGTTTGGATTTCTTCACGGGATGTCGGGGAGGGGCTTGCGAAGGTTCGCGTCGGCGCGATCAAACGTACAAGTGAACGCACCATGAAAAAAGCCTGCTACCTTGTGGGTAGCAGGCTTTCCAGCGTTGCCGCGATGTTGGTTGGTGGGCCCTGAGTGACTCGAACACTCGACCTACGGATTAAGAGGCGACTCGGAGCGCCTATGGGCGTTCTGATGCTGAGTTGATAAGGTCTTGATTCTAAACAAGAAAACACCCGTGTCGAGTTGAATTTGAAGGTCTCAAGTTGTCGATTTTTGGTGTCTAACTGCGCCAGTTTTGCGCCAAAAAAACGAGCGTGAGTCCACATCGAATGGGCGGCGAGCGACCGGATCTACGGCTGTCGCGCCGGAGGCTCTTGGCCTTCCTCGAGATCCAGCAAATCGTCCTGCGTTCCAAGGTACATCGGCTGTTCCGGGCCTTTGTGCGTTGGTAGCCATCGCTTATCTGTTGGACCTGTTGGATGGTCGTACTCGGTGGAGGAAAGAATAAGCTGCGCATTCTTTGCCGCGCAAAGGTTCTCGAGCTCCGTCAGGTAATTGGCCAAATCTTCGGTGTGGAGTTCCTGCTGCTTTGGAGTGTCCAAGATGAGGAATCTGAAGGGCCGCGACGAGTCGGAGAGATATGCTTCGAAAAGAGCAGCATGGATTGCCAGAACAAGCCGAATCTTTGTGCTGCCTGAGAATAGATCAAGCGGCTCATTGTTGAACTTGAACCTAAGCTCAAGGTCGATGTCGACATTCTTTGACACGTTGTGCGTGTCTAGGATTCCCATCCATTTGACAGCAAGCTCTCGCAGCTGATGGCGCAGCTTGTTGTAGTCGTTGTCGGCCCGTCCGGTGCTCGAAAGGCTGTCGATCCGGTCTTGGATGCGGTCCCGCTCTCGCTCAAGCTTGAACAGCTTCGAACGCTCGTCTTTCAGCGCTGAAATTTTCCCGAGTTCCGACTGGGCCTGGATGAATTGTTTCGTCAGCGCTTGAACTGCAGTTACGAGTTGGTTCACGCCAGTGGCGGTCGGTGAATCCAATTCCTTCGCCAGCTTCAGACGTTCTTCGCGCAACTCTGCCAATGTGATCTCGAGCTGCTCGATCCGCATTTCAGTCCGCAAGGCATTGCGGTCAAGATCCTTGATCTGATCTCGCAGGTAAAGCAAGTTTTTACCGTACGACTCTGTACTGCCCAAGAAAAGACCGCAGCCGGGCACCGCGCAGATTTCATTAAACGAGCTGAAGACTCGCCGAGCCTCTTCATTCAGGCCAAGAGTCTTAACCTCACCATCAATTTCGGCGCGAATGGTCTCAATTCCGGCTACGCGATTTTGAAGGTCAGACAGCTCATTTTGTTTTGATCGAATTTGCCCATCCTTCTGGTGCAAAAAATCAGACAAAGCAGAACTCGCGGCCCCCCTCGCGTCGACCGATTCTCGGAGGTTATCAATCTGGTTATTTAAGTCGGTGCAGCGACGTTGCAGAAGTTCTTGGTTCGCATCACTATCGTCAAGGCCCCTCGACTGATTCTCCAGTATGCGCTGGGCCATGACAATCTTCCTCGTCTGCCCCTCCAGCGCAGCTCTCTCTTCAATAATCGATCTTTTGACGTCGAATGAGTGCTTCGGATTTAGACCAAATACGAACCGAACCATCTCAACAAACTGGTCGGTGATAAATGGGGAAGGGGATTTGTATGCGGCGGTGTATCCATCCCCTTGATTCAGGTAGAAAACCGGCAGGACCGTTGATATATAGGGCTGGGCTACCCCTCCTTTGTTCGAAACTAACCGAGGAGGAGTGAGGCCGAGTGCCGTAAACAATCCAACAGAAAAATCGCCCTCGCTGAAGTATTCAGATTGCTCTCCCGAATATTCCAGAATTCCATGAAATTCGCTATTCTTCGAGCCAAGGATGCGTCTAATAATAAGTGGCTTGCCCTGACTCTCAGCATGCAGAGTTATTGAGGCGCACTTTCCCAATATGTCGTCGCGAAACTTCGGAGGAAAGCCAAGACTGGCGGCGAGCGACTGAATAATAGGGGTCTTGCCACTGCCATTTTTCGCAAAAATTAGGGTGGTTCTCTTGCCAAATTCAAGTGTTGGACTTCCCCACCCCGTTTGGCCAAGTGGGTCAATCTTCAATGACAGTAACTTCAATTCACTTCTCCCCGCACCCGAGCTTCATCTCTTATGTATTGGTAGCCTAGCTCGACTGTTTGCATTGAAACGGCGAGTGGGCCATCTCCCTCGAGCGCCCCTTGATATACTTTACGACCAAGGTCGGTCGCAGCTATTCGGCGCGTGCGCCTATCCACTGTCACCAGATTTGTAGTTTCCAGGAAGGTCAAGGCCTTGATTGTTCGTATGCGGAGATTGCCGGACCAGCCGATGTCTTGAGATGACCCCTTGAAGCCAGACACGGTTCTTTCTAGGCATTCTCCAACGAGCTGCCCCACCTCGGAAAGAACAGGCTTTGAACTTTCCTTTGATATTGCCAAAATTGTCATTGCCAAGAGCGGCAACTGAAACAATGCCTCGTTGCTGAGGGAGTGAGTGGGCGCGGGTTCTTCAATGGAAAGCGTCAAGCGAATTTTAAGCTTTTCGGCTTCATCAAAGAATTCTTTAAAATTCATCGTGTGGCTCTCCGAACGATTGAGGCACAGAAGCCGCCAAACAATAAATCAGTGTCCAAGGTCGAAAATTTCATGCCAAGAGGCGATTTTTGCAAGATCTCAATAAGGTTTCTCAGATCCGAAAAATTTCCCCCACTTAAAATCCATGATTTGCATTTGCTGTCGATTTCGTCAAGGAGTATGTCTAGATCGAAATCAGGGAAAGTATGGCGAGCCGTGCGTAACCATACGTCCCACGATACTTTCGCGCGGGATGCAGTTTCAATCATGGGTTCCGTTGCGCCTGCAGCTTTGAGTTGACGCTGCAGGATGGACGCTGATTTAATTGCTGTCGGGTCGTTTCCGGCGAGTAGAGTCCTGTAAACATCAGTGGAGATGCTAAGAACCTTAAGCAAATCCTCCAACCCAACTCCGGCAACTAGGTCAATATCCCCTTTGGAAAGTCCTTGAATTGGAGCGCAAGATTTTGACATGACAAGGGAAACGAGACTATTTGCAATCTCGGCCACCTCATGCTTATGAAGGTCAATTTCGCTATGCTTCCAGATCGCGTTGCTTGCGGCATCTGCAAACGCTTCTAGCGTGTCGCCCATATGCTGCACATTGGGCAAGAGGGAGAGTTTCGAACGCGCAGCCACTAACTGATTGTCAGTTAGTGGTGTATCCGGCGAGAATATATTTCTAAACTGCTCGATGAACTGATTTATGTATTTCTTGTTTGACACGCCGGCCTTGAGATGTTCAAGCACCTCATATACGCCCTCGTCAAAGTGAACATTGCTCAGGATGGTCACCTCCCGGCAATGGTCTCCAAATTCAATTGTGTGAAGGAAAAGTTTGCCGGCGATGCTATCGCGGATGGCAATCAGCTTCTCCTGGGTATCGAGCGCCCCAGTCTTTTTGAGAGAGAAGATTCCATTGATATCCCACTGCTGATTGACCTTACCCTTGGTTTTAACTTGAAAGAAGTGATATTCAATCACGCCAGCGACATTTCGCCTCACGACAAAATCATCGTGGTAATCGCAAAAAACGCGATCAACTTCTTTGCCACTAAGGATTTCTAGTGCAGCGAATGCCGCTGCTTGGAACTGCATGCGAAAGCGAAAAGCAGTTTCCCGGCCGACGGTTTCACGCGGCGTCTTTTCATGGATGGTGTCCATGGTCTTTTTTGTGTTCCCCCAGCCAGTAATTCGCTTCGCTTGTAACAGATTTTCGGATGCGGTTACATGGCGTTTTCCAAGGGGGCGCGCGAAATGGTGCCGCCTTGATAGACGGACCGGGGCCCTTTTCCTTGGCACAGCGTGGTGTGCTGGCTGCTGTGCGATCTCCAAGCTGGTCGGATGCGGGCTCATACTGTATGAATATACAGTTCAATGGGGCGGCATGCCAGACCCCGCCGCGAGATTGGGCCGTCACATGGGCTTGCCTTTTCGATCTGTACTGGCCGGAGCCTTGAAGCTAGGAGTCCTGCATGGCATCCGCCCCAGCGTGGCTGCACAGATAGGCTGCCCCACGGGCCAGCGAGTTGAACGATTGTTCTCGCGCCTCAGGGCTGGCTAATAGCAACTACGGCGTCATCAGGGCGACCGTTTTGCTGCCACGTCCAACGCGCGACCGAGACTGAAGTCAATGCTCGATCCATCCTTGCGAACAACGAAGAAGCATGCGGTGTGGCCTGGATGATCAACGTCCGTTCGCTTTTCGAAGTAGGCAACGCCTGCCCCCGTTTTAGTTGGCTCGCCGGCGGGTACCACGGCGTCATAGAGTTTCAGGAGCGCTGCAAGGTCGTCATGATCGGAAGCATCAACCACTCTCGCTCCAATGGCGTGCCGACCAAGGATGGCTTTGAAGTGGGCTTCTGCATCGCCCTTTTTCGGCCAAGTCCTACCATTGGGTAGGGTGATGGGAATTGATTTGCCCATAGTGCCTTTACGGTTTCAGTCGGAAGACCGGTTGTGAAGCGCTCTGCTTAGGGCGGCGCACTGGTAGCCTTGGTCGAGGCGTTGTTGCTTTCACATTTTGTTCGCCGCTGTGACGGACGTCTTGTCGACGTCCACGACACCGGTGTCGAGCTGCAGAGGTTCACCGTTCTGATGTCTGCGGAAGAGATCGACGGCGGCATCGGTGTACTTGTGCGTGAGCTGGTCCGATTTGTGGCCGAGTTTGTATGCGATGTGGTATTTGTTATCGGTCGATGTGATGTCGAAACCAGTCTTATCTGCAATCTCGCCGATCATCACGCGAACTGGATACCAATAGCTGAAACCAAGCTGTTGCGCAACGCCGCTGATAGCGTACTTGTAGTCCAAGTTAACCTTCGATGGATCGGCAAGCGACGTAACGCCAAATAGTTTCGCGAAGTTCTCGCCTGACTCGACGGCGTGTTCCAACTGCTGGAAGTTGATCTCGACATGCTTCTTTGGGATATCAGATCGAATCAGTTCAACTGACCGGGCCATCAAAGCGCGCAGCAGCTTGGTGTTGATCTTTTCAAGATTGCCGGCCTGACCGAAAGCCTTGAAAACCCACTCGAAGGAGTTCGCGGTGATGCTTTTGATCCGGATGTTGATGTCCGGCGCAACCGAGAGGACGTATTCGCGAGCCGGATTTGAGGCGTCGGTGATTGACGGGTCCCATTGCAGGATATAGATGTTTGGAACAATGTCAGCAGTCGATGCGCGCACCATGCGGTACACGTCGTACAAGATTGCCTTGATGTTCGGGTCGTCGGCACGGTAGCCGACGAATATGAGTGGGTGCTCGATAAAGTACGTCAGGAGCTTTGCGCTGAGATACTTGTGGTCCTCATCGAACCGCCGATAGTCGGCCTCGTTGAGGACTAGCGACTGCGGTATCGTGCAGCAACCGTGAATCTTGAAGATCTCCCCGATTGCCAGATATCCTTTCCGCATGATTTGTTGCCCAATGACAGGCTCATATTCAGGGAAAAGTGGCTCAACGACCTGGTCGTAGTTCGTTGTGATGATCGCGTGCGCACTGATGTTCTTGAGCGCCTCGATTTCAGCATCAAGCTCCTTCGAACCGTATGACCCCTTGGCGTCGGGTCCTAGGTCTTTCAGTAGCCGCGCGGCCATGTGTTTGATGAAAATGTCCGCGGGCGCCGTTGCGCTGAAATAGTCAGCGGGAAATTCGCTCTTGCCCTTGCCCCATGCCCACTCACGGTAGAGATCGGTGAGGACTGAACCGATCTTTTTGAGATCGCCATTGTGCGTCTGCTTGTAGTAAGCGAAGTCCTTGTCGACCAGCGGACATCTCTTGGCGAGTGCCGACAGCAGCTCCTCCCAGTTCGGCCCCTTCGCATACCGCTTTGAGAATCCAGAACCGACAAACATGATGGGCTGACACTCGGCATCGCCGAGGATCTTGGCCACATCGGCAGTCACTTCCTCCTGGTACTGTTTGTAGTCCATCGGCATGGGTCGAACTTGTTGTTTCGTCCAACCAGTATGCACGAGGACGCACGGAACAGGTGCCTGCAAGCCGCAGTGCGCCTCTCCTTTCAACGTTGATAGTTCGAACGGTGGCGGCTCCGGCGAGCTTCGTCGATGGCGTACTGTTGTTCACATGCATTAAGAACAGTTTTGCCGGTCTCGTATTGACGTGGTCAGTCTCGGCATCACCCCGGGGTGCCTCGACTTGTCATGCCCAATTTTTGTGCAAAGCAACTGTCCAAAGCGGTTTGGACGGCTATAGACCTGTCGGTCATCAGGCCGGAGTGGCCTGAATTTCAGACATCACTCAATAAGGCCTGATTTTCAGGCCACCCCGGCATGCTCATCGGTCCTCTTTGAAATTGAACAATTAATAAAGACGCGCGTACGAGAGCGCGCGCGACCGTGCCCTGTGGACAAGTGGACGGCGTGGGCAAGGCTCGGGGAACGCTTTCAAGGGGGTGGCTGGGCCACCCTTCCGCCTTCCGGCGGAATCAAGGTTCAGGGAGCGTCGATAGGCTCCTGGTGCCTCGCACCAGTTCCTCGCGGCGCGCGCCTGCGTTGGCAAGCAGCGTGCTGAGCTGAGCGCGCGCGTCAGGGGCGCCCTCGCTCAGTGCCCTAACCACTTCCAACGCCTCCAGCGGCGCGAACATCGTCATGTCGCTCAGCTGCTGTTGAGTCAGTTCGCGGCCTGCGAGTTGGCTGCTTACCGGGGGCTGCCTAAAGAGCTTTCGCGGCGCGCTGTTGGAGCAGAAAAATGGGGCCTGATTGAGAACCCAGAGTCGCCACTGCGCATTGCCGAAGCCGCTAAGGTCTTGCAGGTGGGGGAGGGCTGTGGCTCGAGCTTTGGCGGCTGGCAGCGTGGCCGCGCGAGTGCCTGTGGCATGTACCCGCGCAGCGGTGGCCGCAGCAGCGGCGCGGTTCACCGCCTCAGTGTTTAACAGGGCTGGCTCCACCAACTTAGGCTCGCCCAGAACCCGCTCGCGCCAACACTCGAAAAGTTCGGCGTCGTTGCTCTCGAGGCCACTCCCGACGCCCCAACTCGTATACATCGCCTGGAACACGGTTTTGAGGCTTGACCAGGGGAGTGCTCGTGGTGCGCGCCCCATCGCACCAGCCTCGCTGATTGCGCGAACCAGCGTACGCTGGTCCGAGGCGATGACACCTGGCGCCAGATGGGCCATGCAACTGGCCACGGGCAGGCCTGGCTGTCGATGTTGCGCGCGAACCAGCGCGACGCACATGCGCGCCAATGTGTGAGTCAAGAAGGCCCTATCCAAGCGATCTGCGCTGGGCGGTTTTGCACGCCGGCCACGGGTCGAATTCTTGGGGTTTGGCGGCGCATCTGTGGACTCGACCATCTGTTCCTCTCGTCTTGTGTTTGATTGTGAGGTACTGGATGGAAAAACAGAAAAAAGATCTTAGTCAGATCAATGTTCGTCGAGAACTGCCGAGCTTGGCGGCCGGGGTGCTGCTGGATCAATTTGAGGTTGGCCAGCTCTGGCCCGATCTGCGCGAACTCCTCGCTCGCATTGATCATGTGCGCGAGTCCGGTGACGAGCAGGAGTACCGCAGGCGGCTGCGGATCTACCGCGGCGCGATCCAGTACCGGATCGCCGCAGGCCGACTGCCAGAGCCGGCTTTCAGGCACGGACGAGGCATCGGCTGGACAGTTGGGCAGATGCGCGCCTGGCTAGGCATGGACGCCCCCTCGCCTGGGCCAACGCAAGCGGACCGCATCAGCAGTGGCGCTGGCCACGCTGGCAAGCGAAAAGGCGGAAGACCACGCAAGGGGGTTTCCGGGCCTGTCGATACAGGAGCCGTGCTGTGAGCCGCGCCGCGCCAGCGGTGGAGTTCCCCGCTGTGGTGCCGAGAGTCATGGACACGACTTACTCGCTCCTGCATCGCAATTTAATCACTTCAGGCAGGCTCAAAAAAATAGGCGCGAGCGCATTCACAGTGTTGTCTGTCATCAAGCAGTTGGCGGATTTCAACACCGGCAAATGCGATATATCGCATAGATCGCTGTCTGATAAATCGGGTTTGTCCAGATCAACTATCTCATCTTCTTTGACTCTTTTGGAGGGCGAGGGACTGATTAGAAAATTTCGACAAGGATTTTCCTTTAAAGGAAGATCACCATCGTATGGCGATATTCGCGGAGTATCGAATATTTATATTGCTGTCGAGCAATTTGAGCTGACCATAGGTGGCGCATTGATCTGCACGGTGTCGATTGACTATGTGCCCACTCTAATTCAGCAGCATGCCCAGTTGATTGCTGGTGTTTTGAAGAATGACGACGTTGATGCGACAAAAAATGCTCTTGAAAAAATCAACAAAAGTGGAGCTTCTATTTCCATCAAGCCGGCGCCCGGGTTTGTCTGGAATGATGGAAAAATGGAGGGGAAGATAGTTGCCGCGGATTGAAATGACTGACTATGGGCGTTCATGCCGCATTGTTAATCGCGCTCGGCCTTCTACGCTCTGAGCCCGGTCGGTTTGGCGTTCCAAGGGCCGAATTAAAAGATTTGCCGGCGCCGCTGGATGACTCCATTCGGCAGCTGATCCGCTCACTCTCAACTCCCGCCCGCGATCATTTGCGCGAACTGGTGGGGTGGGTGCTTGAGTTCGATCGAGCGCCGCAGGCGCCAGCGCCGGTAGGCGCAATGGGTGGCAAAGCCACCCGCTTGCCTGCCTCTCGTCCCTTCCCCTTGGCCTGATTTTCAGGCTGGCCAGCTACTGGCATTGGCCTGATCTTCAGGCCACGCCGAGTCATTCAGGGCGCCGGTAGGCGTCCGGCACCAGCGCATCCCTCGCGCCCGAATTCCTGGGGTTTGGAGAGTGCCGAGCTGCCGGCAAAGTGCTTCCCCATGTTCACCACAGAGAGAAACCAGCCGTCACCGTGGCCCAGAACTGCGTTCTGTTCCCGGTGGCTGGTCATGGGGCTGCGCCCCCTGAAACCCTGCTGGCGCGCTGCGCGCACCGCCCCTACGGAGCTTGAATCGTGGCTCGCCCGCTGACCCACGACGAACCCCTAGACGCGCCGGTCAAGGCGCGTCTGACCGCGACTGAGGCGGCGGAGGTCCGCCAGGCGGCGGCCGTTTCTGGCCTGTCGGTCAGCGACTTCCTCAGGGCATGTCTCGTCTCTGGCGGCCCGCAGGTGCGCGCCACTGGCCGCGCTACCCCTGGCCGCCGCCGGCCCGATCTGTCGCGGCGGCGCTATGCCCAGGTCGACCAAGACCTCCTCTTTCAATTGAGCCAGGCCGGGAATTCGCTCAACCAGGTGGCCCATCGACTTAATAGCCAGAACGTCATCGGCACGCCGTTGGACGTGGTGAGTGCTGCAAGCAGCCTCAAGCAAATTGAACTCGCGCTGGCAGAAATCTTCCAGGCGCACTTGAAATGAATTTCCATGTACGTCGGCTGGCTGGATCACGGGCGCGGAGACCCAAGGCATTTTGCGAATTACGTCCTGCAAGCTTTAGATGCCAAGGGAGTCGCTCGGGTGGGCGTAAAAATTCTGCGAGGCGACCCACACATGATGGCAGCCGTGGCCGCATCACTGAATTTCAAGACGAGGTATCGATCGGGCTATCTCGGATTTGGCCCAATGGAAAAGCCAACTGCGGCCGAGCTGGAAATGATGCTGGACGACCTGTCGGCCAACGTGCTATTTCCTGGCTTCAATTCGGATCGCCGATTTGCGTGGACAGCAGTGCAACACATTCGCCCCAACGGTGGGACAGATGTGCATATCGGTGTTGCATGCGTCGACCAGGTTACTGGCAAAGCTTTCAACTGTGCGCCGCCAAATTGGCAGCCAATTTTCGACGCTTGGCGGGATGGCTGGAACTACAGATTAGGTCTGGCTCGGCCCGACGACGAGCGGCGCATGAAGGATGTTCAGCCGCTCAAACACGAGGCCTTCATCTCAGCCGCAGCGCTTCGTGCCGGGCTGCCGGCGGCAGCACCGACGCAGCGCGAACGCATCGGAGCATGGATCGCATCCGGACTGCGTCACGGCGCCTTGACGGACCGCGATTCGATCCTGGCCGCGCTGCGGAAGCTCGCCGCCAATGGCGGTGGAGAACTCACCCGAGTCTCGGAGCAATTCGTCTCGATTCGTCTGACCCCCGGCGCCCGGCCGCTGCGACTGAAGGGTGGGTTCTTCCATGAGTCCTTCAGCTCCGGCAAATGGCTCGAAGGCGATCGAGCCCGATCCGCTGGCCTATCTGGACCAGGCCTGGGAGACGTTGACCCCATCGGCACATCCGGCCGTGGCGGAGAAGTCGATCTCGAACGTGCACGCGCAAGCCGCCACACCCTCCTCGTCCATTCGACAGCTCGAGCCCGCTTCAACGTTAAGCGCTATGGCCCCGACGCCGGGCTCACGGTCGAGTCCGAGTTCGCCCTTGACGCACTCGATGGACGTGCAGATCGAGCGCCAGGCGAAGGCGCTAGCCGAGCTCAATCAACAGCTCAGCCAGCTCATGAGGAAGACCAGGACGCTCGGCGCGCTGCTGGACCAGTCCACCGCGCAGATGACCGAGCAGCTTCAGACGCACCAGCAAGCTTTGCGCGCCTCGATCAGCGCGATCGAAGCCCAAGCCACATCGGACCTGAAGAAGGCGCGCCAGCGCCTCTTGCGGGCTCTCAGCTGGCTCGTTCTGGTGCCGATCACCGCAGCTGCGGCCCTCTGCGTCCTGATCGCAGCGGCGACGTGGGCGTGGGCCCATACGCAGATCTCAGCCGCGCAGACCGCACGGGCGCAGATCCAACCAATACCAAGCCCGCCTCCGCCTCCAAGCGGAAGCGGAAGGCGCAGATGACCGCACCCAGCGTCATCGATCAATTTTTGGAGCGAGCGCAAGTACAGGCCCGCGTCACCAATGAGTTCAACCACCACCAGGAGCAATCCGACATGACCTTTCCTGATCCGTCTCAAGCCGCCACCTCGACACCCCCTCCAGCAGTGGCCACACCCGCACGCCCATCGCTGAAGGACTCGTTGCGGTTCGATGCAGTGCCGAAGAAGACCGCCGTGGGGGCCGCGGCCGCCGGCGTGGATCTCGATCGCCCACGGCCGCCAGCAGCCAAGAGCGAGCCTGGCGAACTCGCTCCGATCGAATTCGGCCCTGGATGGCTGAGCCGAATCTTGGAGGCGTTCAGGTCGCTCCTGATGCGCCTGCTCGGCGGCCTGTGGGGACCGTCCTCTATCCCTCCCGGCACCATGGTGACGGGCGAGCCAGGAGAGCCGGCCCAAGACGGCAGGGATGCCCTCATCCAGTTGCTCAAGGAAGAACTCGCGGAAACGCGCGCGGAGCTTGCCAGGCTACGTGCAGCGGCCAGTGCAGCGGGCTTGGATCTTGAACACGCCGATCGCGTCGAAGACGCCGCGGTGAAGGGGTTCGACGCAGCAGACCGGGCTCTTGCGCTCGACAAGGAGCGCGACGCCGCGCGCGCAAAACGCGAGGGTGCGAAGCTGCTCGACGTTGGCGAAGACCATCTGCGCCGACTGCGTGACGCCAGCTTTGCCCTTGCCGCCGTCGTGCCTGAAGACCAACCGCAAGCGCTTCAAGCCCTGAACAAGGCGCGCGAAAACGCGGACGAGTGGTCTCGCGGCGTGGCAACTGCTGCGCGCCATGTTCCTGATGAACATCCGCTTCGCCTTCAGCTCGACGCTCTCGCGGAGGCTCGTGTCATGGCCGATGCCGCAGCCGAGGCAGCGCACGCGTCGGCTGGGCAGGCCGCTGCAGATCAAGAGGCCGCCGCTCAGGCGCAAGACATCGGGCAAATGCCGTCGGTCCTCGACACGACCGACGCGAAGCGCGCTTCCGAGCTCAGGGCACAGTATCTGGCGGCGGCACGTCGGTTGAAACTCCTCCATGCGCACGAGGTGCACTATGTGCCGCCGTCCGAACAAGAGGCCTTCCACGCTTTGCCTGTGGGCTCCGCGCGCATGCAATTCATCAAGGACCACGAAGAGCGAATCAAGCGGGAGAAGGCTCAGCTGGAAGAGGCCATTCAGGATGCGGCGCTCGCCAGAAACCAGGCTGCCGCCGAGCTCTGGCCCGACGGCCTGGACGATACCGACGCGGACGACGACACCTCTCATGAGCGTCCGGGTCGTGCATGAACCACCGCGTGGCCACGAATCTCGAGAAGGTTGAGGCACTGGCACTGCCGGTGCCGGTTTTCCAGGTGCAGCCCGCTCCTCCGGCCGGCTGGGTGACCAGGCTGCTCACACCCGTGGTCGCGGCGTGCCGGTTCCGCTACACGTACCCGATGGAGCTCAGGCCGACTGGGTGCTGGGACGGCTGGGCACTCCCGCGGGAATACGCGCCCGACAGGCGCGTCAGTATCAGTAACCGCATGCTCCACCGTTCGCCGCGCTCCCTGGTCTGCATTTATTTGCATGAAGTCGCGCACCAGCTCATTGGCGCCGATCACGACCACGACGTGGCTTTCTTTGCTACGAACTTGCTGCTGCTGCTGAGAGTCTCTGCGGCTTCCGACGCTGACTTCGAGGGTGGAGGCGCACTGGCCAACACGATGAGCCTGTATGACCTGCAGCAGGCCCCAGCAGCACTCCAACACGAACCGGATGCGGGAGTCGGACAAGCGATGACCTGGGCCATCGCTGTAGCTCACGAGTTGGCCCCGACGACGCTTACCGCGGAAGACGCGGCTATGAAGATCCGTGACCGCTACGTTGCGTTCGTCCAGGAGCTGGAAGCCATTCCCGCCAAACGTCGAGCAGCAGCGTCTGCGCGCGCCCGCGCAGACGCTGCTGCAGAGGCGACTCGCGGCGAACTGCGGCGAACCACGCGTCTGCTGCGCTCTGTTTCGATCTGGCTTGGTGCAGCTGTGTTAGGGGAAGCATTCATGCTTCTCAAGCTCGGGCTCGGGCTCGGGCTCGGGCTCGGCGGAGCCTGACCGTGAAGCTTGCTGCCGAGTTGGCCGAGCGTTCGGACAGGCTTGGCCGAACCTTCGGCCAAGCTTCGGGCAGGTTTTTGCTTGGCCGAATTTTGTACGAAGGTTCGGCCAACTGTCGTTTCGAGAAAGTTGCTTGGCGTCGGACCCGCAGCCTCGGTGACAGAGTTGTACGAAGGTTGGGTGAAGGTTCGTACAAGTCGCGAGTTGGCCGATGGTTCGGACAAGTTTCGACCGACGATGGACGAAGGTTGGAGCAAGCGTCGGTCATTGTCGTTGGGCGTCTCGGCTTCGCCGACCGCGCTCTCAGGGCTTCGCCCCCGAGCCCTTCGGTCTCGGCCTTCGGTTCCGATCGCATGACGCACGCTCTTGGGAGGCATCGCCTTGCGATCCCTCCCGGCGCTGGCCATCCCTCCAGAAGAGTGCACGCCGCAGAGCGGCCTGCACGCCGCTTTGCGGCAGCTCGCCTTTGGCTCGATGCGCTGCGCGCAATCAGTTCCTCCGCCGCCTGCTGCGCGGCGGCGGAGAAAGGTGCCCCGGGGCGGGGGGCCGGCGGGGTTCTTTCGGCAAGTGTTGTTCGCGGCCGGCCTGCGGCCTTGGCCTGCTGCGCTCCGCTCGTGCTCCCAGTCCTCACCCGGTCCCCGGCCTGTGGCCGGGGCTGCGGCTTCCGGGCTGGTCCGCGCGGCTGCACTCCGCAGTCCACCGCGAACCCCCCATGCC